>JAFRNO010000717.1 GCA_017430155.1 Kiritimatiellia bacterium
CCTTCACCAGCTCGTTGATTTCGAGAACCGTCATACCAGACAGCTCCTTGATGATTTCTTCGTTCGTCATTTTCTTGTTCTCCTTTTTAGTTCAACCTTCAGCGTGTTTCATCTGAAGGAAATCTTCTAGTTTCCTAGGCTTCTAGAATTCTAGACTTCTAGGTCTAGAACGCCAGCCTCTTACGCGGCGGGAGCTTCGCCGCCCTCTTTCTTGGCCTTCTCGGAGAGCACGCGCGCGAGACGCGTCGCCGGCTCCTTGAGGAGCATGAGCAACGTGGCGCGGAGCTGGTCCTTGCCCGGCACCTTGGAGAGCGCCTCGACCATCGCGGCGTCCACGATCTTGCCGTCGTAGTCGGCGCCCTTGACGGACGCGCGGCCCTCGGAGGCCTCGACGAAGTCGACGACGTCCTTGGCGACGGCCGTGACCTCGCCTGAACCCGTGACGATCGCCGTCGGGCCCGTGAGCATCTTCTGCACGTCGTCCGACCAGCCCTTCTCCTTGGCGGCCTTCGCGAGGAAGGTGTTCTTCACCACGAGGAGACGCGAATCGTGCGTCTTGAGGGCGGCGCGGAGCTTCGCGACCTTGTCGACGGACACGCCGCCGTAGTTCAGGATGAAGCAGTAGTCCGACGCCTTGACGCGGTCGACCACTTCGTTGAGGATTGCGACTTTTTCAACTCTCATGGTTCACACTCCTTTACTCAGCCTGCTCCAGCACGCAGGGGACGCCCACGCCCATCGTCGAGGAGAGCGTCAGCGAGCGGATGAACGCGCCCTTCACGGTGGCGGGCTTCGCGGCCAGCACGGCCTCGACGACGGCCTTGACGTTCGCGACGAGCTTGTCGGCCTCGAAGGAGACCTTGCCCGCGATCACGCAGCAGTTGCCCGTCTTGTCCATGCGGAAATCGACCTTGCCAGCCTTCGCGTCCTTGACGGCCGTGGCGGGATCGTCCGTCACCGTGCCCGTCTTCGGGTTCGGCATGAGGCCGCGGGGGCCGAGCACTCGGGCGCACTTGCGCACGCTCTTCATCGCCTCGACGGTGGCGATCGCCACGTCGAAGTCGGTCCAGCCGCCCTGCACCTTCTCGATGAGGTCGTCCATGCCCACGAAATCGGCTCCGGCGGCCTTCGCCTCCTCGGCGTGGTCGCCGCCCGCGAACACGAGCACTTTGACCTTCTTGCCCGAGCCGGCCGGGAGCTTCACGATGCCGCGCACCGGGGTGTCGGTCTTCTTCGTGTCGGCCCCGAGGCGCATCGACACGTCGACCGTCTCGTCAAACTTCGCGCCGGGGTGCTTCTTGATGAAGGCCACGGCCTCCTCGATCGAAACGGGCTTCTTCGGCGCCGCCTTGAGAGCGGCCCTGTATTTCTTGCTATGCTTCGCCATGTTGCCGCTCCTTTCAGTCCACGACTTCGATGCCCATGTTGCGGGCGGTGCCGGCGATCATGCGAATCGCCGCCTCGACGTCGGTCGTGTTCAAGTCGGCCTTCTTCATCTCGACGATCTTCGCGAGCTGGGCCTTGGTGACCTTGCCGACTTTGTTCTTGTTCGGGACGCCCGAGCCCTTCGCGAGCCCGGCTTCCTTCTTGAGGAGCACGCTCGCCGGCGGCGACTTGAACTGCAGCGAGAAGCTGCGGTCCTGGTAGACCGTGATGATCACGGGGATGACGAGACCCGCCTGCTTCTGGGTCTTCGCGTTGAACTCCTTGCAGAACGCCATGATGTTGACGCCTGCCGAACCGAGGGCGGGACCCACCGGCGGCGCAGGATTCGCGGCGCCCGCCGGAATCTGGAGCTTGACTACGCCCTTGACTTTCTTGGCCATTTTACTTGCCTTTTACTTTTTCCGCGAACCCTCCCGGCGTCCTACCGGTGCAGACGGACCCGCAAAACACGCATCAGCCGGCAGGCTGGCTGGAGGCCATCTCCTCGAGGGTGACTTTCTCCACCTGCCAGTATTCAGCGTCGACAGGGGCCTTCCGGCCGAAGATCTGAACTTCAACCGTCAGCTTGCCCTTGTCGGGATCGACCATCGTGACGACGCCCTCCTGACCCAGGAAGGCGCCCTCCTTGATTTTCACCGTCTGACCGACGGTAAACTCAATGTTCGGACGCGGCCTCGAAGACCCGTCCACGGGCTTGTTCGAGAGAATCGCGTCCACTTCATCCTGCCGAAGCGGCAACGGACGCTGCTGGAGCCAGCTTCCGACTACGAACGGCGTTTCGCGCAGGAACTGCCACGTCTCCGGCACGACGGCGCGCGCGCCCGTCTCCTTGTCGATGCCGCCGCCCTCCTGGTAGAGAGCCAGCTGCACGAGCACGTAGCCCGGAAAAACCTTCTTCATCAGGACGCGCTTCTTGCCGTCCTTCGTCTCGGTGACCTTTTCGGTAGGTATCTGGCACTCGCCGATGTATTCTTCCATTCCCTCCATCGGCACACGGGCCTTGATGGAGTCCTTGACCTTCTTTTCCTTCCCGGTCAGCGTCTGGAGGACAAACCACTCTTTTTTCATCGCTCCTCCTTACGACGCGCCGAGGTGGACGAGATCGATGAAGAGCTTGATCACCTTGTCACACGCCAGCGTCGTCACCGCCAAGATGAAAATGAACGCGATCACGACGAGCGTCGAGTCATAGCACTCGCGCGAGGTGGGCCAAGTGACCCGGCGCGCCTCGCCGCCGACTTCGGAAAAGTAACCCTTGATCTTAAGAAAAAGCTCTTTCATCTCATCCTCAGAAACTTTTTGGCAGGGTAGGAGGGAATCGAACCCCCATAGGCGGTTTTGGAGACCGCTGCACTGCCATTGTGCTACTACCCTAACCGGAAATCGATTACTTGACTTCTTTGTGCACGGTGCGCTTGCGGTCGAACGGGCAGTACTTCACCTTCTCGATACGCTCGGTCATCGTACGCTTGTTGCGCGTCGTCGTGTAGTTGCGACGCTTGCACTCTGTACACGCGAGAATAGCCAAATCACGGGGCATGGTATCAAATCCTTCCGTTCCCTTTGAGTTGAATCAGCCCGCCCTCCGTCCCGGCCGACCACAGGGGGCCGGGACTCGGGGCAGGCATCTCACAGAAGAACGCTTCGTTCGTTACTTGATGATCTTCGAGACCGTGCCGGCGCCGACCGTGCGGCCGCCTTCGCGGATGGCGAAGCGCATCTTCTCTTCCAGAGCGACAGGGGCGATCAGCTTGACGTCGATCGACACGTTGTCGCCCGGCATGACCATCTCGACGCCTTCCGGCAGGCCGATGTCGCCCGTCACGTCCGTCGTGCGGATGTAGAACTGGGGACGATAGCCCTTCATGAACGCCGTGTGGCGGCCGCCCTCGTCCTTCGTGAGGACGTAGACCTGGCCGTTGAACTCGGTGTGGGGCGTGATCGTGCCCGGCTTCGCAAGCACCTGGCCGCGCTCCACCTCTTCCTTCTTCGTGCCGCGGAGCAGCGTGCCGATGTTGTCGCCCGCACGACCTTCGTCAAGCAGCTTGCGGAACATCTCGACGCCCGTGACGGCCGTCTTCGCCGTCGGCTTGAGGCCAACGATCTCAACGTCATCGCCGACGTGGATCGTGCCACGCTCGACGCGGCCCGTGACCACCGTGCCACGGCCTTCGATCGAGAAGATGTCCTCAATCGGCATCAGGAACGGCTTGTCGAGCTCGCGGACAGGCTCGGGAATGTAGCTGTCCAGCGCGTCCATCAGCTCGTCGATGCACTTGCAGGCGGGATCGTCAGCCGAAGCGGCCTGCGTGGCCGGATAGGCGGCGCCGCGGATCACCGGGGCGTTGTCGCC
>JAFRNO010000718.1 GCA_017430155.1 Kiritimatiellia bacterium
CGACAACCACTACGGAAACCATGACTGCAAGACGTACATCGACATGCGCGAACTGCTGGCGCGTCCGGACATCGACGTGATCCACACCGCCACGGGGGACCGGTGGCACGCCGGCGTCTCCATTCTCGCCATGCGCGCGGGGAAGGACGTCTACACGGAGAAGCCCGCATCGATGACCGTGCGCGAGGGGCAGGCCGTGGTGGCGACCGCCGCCAAGTACAAGCGGGTCTACCAAGCCGGCATGCAGCGTCTGAGCGAACCGAACTTCGTCGTGTGCAACGAGCTTGTTCGCCTCGGCCGCCTGGGCAAGGTGCATACCGTGTACGCCCACCTGGCGCCGGGTGGCAACATGAACCTCCATCGCGACTGGCTGCCCGAAGAGCCGTTGCCCCCGCGCGACGTCGTCGACTGGGACGCTTGGCTCGGCCCATGTCCGTGGCGCCCCTACAACCACGCCTACCTTCCGAGCGGATGGCACCGCGACCACGACCTCTACACCGGGAGGATCGGCGAATGGGGGTCCCACACCTTTGCCCAGTGCCACGACGCCGTCGGCGCCGAGGGGACGTCGCCCGTCTTTTACCAGTACGTGAACGCCCCGACGCCCGACGGACAGAGGATGCGCTTCGCGAACGGCGTCGAGATGGTTTCCGTGCAGCGCGGGTGGCGCGGCACATGCGGCGTGAGGTACGTGGGCACGGAAGGGTGGGTCTCGTGCGCGGACGGCTACACGATGCCCGAGGTGTCACGTCCGTCGCTCCTCGCCGACTACCAGAAGATACTCGCCGACTACTGCGTGCGCACGGGCTACACGGGGCAGAACCACATGCGCCAGTTCTTCAACTCGGTGAAGACGCGCGCAAAGACCGTGGCGAACCCCGTGATGATGCACCGCTCGATGTCGACCGTACACTGTGCCAACATTGCGCAGTGGCTCGGGCGCGACATGACCTGGGATCCGGTGAAGGAGGAGTTCGTCAACGACCCCGAGGCCAACCGCATGCTCTCCCGCGCCCAGCGCGAGGGCTGGCAGATATTTTGAGTGACGAGTGAAGAGTGACGAGTGAAGAATGAGGAAAAGCAGAAACGGGAGGGGCGCAATTTATTGCGACCGTATGGAGAGCCGCCATCTTGGCGGCGGAATGAAGAAAGAGTGAAAAACATGAAGAAAGTATTTTTTGCGTGTGGTTTAGTTGCGCTGGGCGCGATGGCTGCCGAACTGAAGCAGCCCGCGTTCCGCATGACCGAGCCGGAACTACTCGCGGTGCTGAAGGAGAACGGACTCAACGACAAGGTCACGGCCTGCCAGGAGCTTGCCCACAAGGGTACCGCCGCGTGCGTGCCCGCGCTCGCCGCGCTGCTCGTCGACGCGACCGAGCCGCCGCTCTTCCACGCCGCGCGTTACGGTCTGCAGAACATCCCCGGCCCCGAGGCCGAGGCCGCGCTCGCCGCCGCGCGCGCGAAGGTGAAGGACGCGAAGCGCCAAGCTGCGCTGGACGCCTCCCTGCACATCCGCAAGGAGCCGATGACGCCCGGCTACGCCGGCGCGTCCGCCGCGATCACCGCGTTCCCGCCGAAGACCGCGATCCAGAAGGGCGACCTCTCCACCGTGCCCGCGCTTGTGGACGCGGCGCTCGGCTCGGGCTTCGAGTCCACGCTCGCGCGCCGTCAGCTCGTCGGGTTCCCGAACGACGGCATTGTGGAGAAACTGCTCGCCCTCGTCGACGGACCCGACGCGAAGAAGGCGCGCCTCGCCGTGGGCGTGCTCGGCGACCGTCGCGTGCGCGCCCTCCTGCCGCGCTTCGTCGCGCTCGCGCGCACCACGAAGAACGCGAGCCTGCGCAGCGAGGTGTTCAAGTCCTTCGCGACGCTCTGCGACCCGGAAGACCTGCCGCAGCTGCTCGCCCTGCTGAAGGAGTTCCCGCGCGAGGACCGCCTTGAAGGTTCCATCATCCGCCTCGCGACGCGCGCGTTCGAGGCGGACGACGCGGCGGTGACCATCATCAAGGCAGAATACGGCTATTTCGGCCCCGAGACCGTCATGGGGGCCAACGGCAAGCCCGTCGCGCGTCCAGTCGCCGACGTCGAGGACATGGTGCGCGCGCTCGTGGCGGGCGGTTCGCGTTCAATCATGTCGGGCAACCGTCTGGCCGGACACGGCGGCTTCGCGCGCGACCCCGCGCCGGGCAAGGTGAAGGAGCTCCACCTCACGTACCGCATCGGCGACGGGCCGGCGGTCTCGACCATCACCACCGAGAACGGCGAGGTCCACCTCACGGGGCAGCGTCTCCCCGAGTCGGTGGCGAAGCCGATCGTCGCGGCCGCGCAGGCGGCGACGGGCGACGCGCAGGCCGCGCTCGTGCGCGTCCTCAACACGCTTGACCGCCGCGGCTTTGTGCCCGGCGCGGAGTCCGTGCTGTTCCGTCCGATCTTCAACGGACGCGACCTCTCCGGCTGGAGCCAGCAGGACGGGTACTTCTCCGTGCGCGACGGCGTGATCACGGGCGAGTCCACGGCGAATCACCTCTGCAAGCCCAACCACCATCTCGTCTACACCGCCGAGGAGCTCTCCGACTTCGAGCTCCGCGCGGAGTTCCGTCTCACGAAGGGTGCCAACAGCGGCATCCAGCTGCGCTGCAAGCCGCAGTTCATCGGCGACAACGGCTACCAGGCGGACATGAACGGCGGCGGCAACTACGTGGGCTTCCTCTACCATCCCAGACAGCACCTCGTCGGCGAGCGCGGGGCGGACGTGGTGATCGACGCGGCCGGCAAGAAGCAGGTCACGCGCTTTGCGGACGGCGGGGCGCTCCAGAAGCTTTACCGGACCGAGCGGTGGAACGACATCCGCGTGAAGGTGGAGGGGCGCAAGATCACGGTGTGGATCAACGGCGTGCGCACCACCTCGGTGGAGGACCCGCGCGCGGAGTTCTTCCCGGCGAAGGGGCACGTCGCCCTCCAGCTCCATCAGGGGCCTCCGATGAAGGTCGAATTCCGCAACCTGCGTCTCCGCCGCTAGGGGGGGGCGGGGGCCCAGATTCAAAATTCGCACTTGTCGGCGCGGACGGAGTTTGCTATGCTTTACCGCACCAGAAAGGACCATAGTATGCAGACACCTGAAGAATTCCTCGAATCCAATGGTCTGGCGACCCGTTCGCTCGACCGCGCGGGCCTCGTTGCGGCCTTCCACAAGGAGATGGAGGCGGGCCTCGCCGGCGAGCCGTCGTCGCTCAAGATGATTCCCACGTTCACCTCGCCTTACGGCGACATCGAGAAGGACACGCCCGTGACGGTTCTCGACGCCGGCGGCACGAACTTCCGCGCGGGCACGGTGACGATTCCGTCCGACGGCGGCGAGATCAAGATCGAGCACGTCGAGAAGGGCGAGATGCCGGGCGCGAAGAGCCCCGTCACGCAGGAGGACTTCTACGCAATCCTCACGGGACACGTGAAGCGCTGCGCGCCGTTCACGAAGGGCAGCGCGGTCGGCTTCTGCTTCTCCTATCCCGCCGAGGCGAGCGCCAGCGGCGACGCGAAGCTCCTCCACTGGACGAAGCAGA
>JAFRNO010000719.1 GCA_017430155.1 Kiritimatiellia bacterium
ACGGGTACTCCGTCTCGGGACGTCTGGAGCAAGACGGCCTTCTTCGGTTCACGCTCCGTTTCTCTCGGATCCCCTCCGCGGATCGCATCTGGCTCGACATTCCCGTCAAGAAGGAGTTCGCGACCTTGTTCCACGCCTGCGGCGAAGGCGTGCGGTCGAATCCCGCCGGATTCGTCCCGGAACGGACGGGCGTGGTCTTCAGGAGCCGGAGCATTCCGCAGACACACGTGTCCAACTTCATCCCCTACTGCTGGGTGGGGACGGATACGCGCGGAATCGCGTATGCCGCCGACACGGACTTGGGATGGGTTCACTCGGAGAAGCGCGACGCGGTCGAGATCGTGCGCCATGCCGACGGCGCCGTGTCGATTCGCCTGAACCTCGTGAACGACATGCGAGGGAGCGGGCGTGTTGCAACGGCGGGCACGGGGTGCCCGCCCTACCAGTTCGAACTCGCGCTGATGGCGTCCCCCGTGAAGCCGATGCCGAAGGGATGGCGCGGGTGGTCGGACGGGTTCGCGTATCGGGGAACGCGAAACGCGCGTTGTCTCGTCTCGCCGCCGTACTGGGGGAATTTCTGCGCCTGGGCGGGACGCTATCCCGCTTGGGGCGAGTTCGAGTATGTCCGGAAACTGCGCGAGGCGTTGGACACCGGACGCACCGACGAGACGTACGTGAAGCAGTGGATCGAGCGCGTGTGCGAGGGAAGCTCGCCGGAGACGGGCTGGACGAACAGGAAAGATCCGGCGTCCCGGCGGACGTACGTGGCGAACCACGCATGGGCCGGCCAGTACATCGCCAGGAGTCTGCACGGACTCCCGGATCCGATCCTGTACTTCTACACGTGCGACGCGGAGAGCGCGGAACCGCTCGCCGAATACGCCACGTTCCGCGACGAATGGGCGTCGTGCAAGGTGGCGATTCCGTCCTTCGCCGACTACTCCCTCTGGTATCTCGACAAGATGCTCGCCTGCGGGATGCAGGGCGTGTACGACGACAACACCTTCATCTGCTGCAATTTCAACTGGGCGACGGGAGAGGCGAAGGTGGACGGGAACGGGACGGTCCATCCCTCGTTCGGAATCTGGAATGCGCGCGAACACCGGCGGCGGCAGGCGAACATGCTGGTCGCCCGCGGACTCTTCCCGTGGATCACGGTGCACCACACGAACGGCAACATCCTGCCCGTGCTGGGATTCGCTGCGAACTCAATGGGGATGGAATGGCGGTACGGCACCAGCGATTTCCAGACGCGGTTCTCGCCCGACTACATCCGCGCCGTCTGCCAAGGGCTCCAGGGCGGATTCTTCCCGACCGTGCTGGACGGCATCGAGGGCCTGGAGAAGAACCCGCAGGAGCGCGTGCGCGTGACGCGGACCATGCTCGCCGCGTTGCTGGTGCACGAGGTGCGCCCGACCTGCGCGCGCGGATGCGACGCGGAGACGGTCGTCGCGACGATGAACCGGCTGATGGCGTTCGGGATCGCGGCGGACGACTGCGCCTACACGGCATACTGGGATGCGGCGAATCCGGTCGCGTGTTCGGAAAAGGACGTGCTTGTCAGCGTCTACCGGCGCGGCGACAAGCTGCTGGCCGTGTGCGGAAGCTGGTCTGAAGACGCGCGCGAGGTGGCGCTCTCCCTGAAATCCGGTACGATCGCCGTGGCGAAGAATGCGGAAACCGGCGCCCCCGTTCCCGTCACGGGCGGCACCGTCCGCTTCCCTCTCGCCAAACACGACTTTGCCCTCATCGAACTCCTCGCGCGGCCTGAAACCCCTTGACGCGGACGAAGGGAAATGCGATAATTGCCGCGTATTCGCAAGAGGAAAAATCTCAAATGAAACAAATTATTGGATTTGCCGTGCTCGGCGGCGCGCTTGCGTGCGGAGCAACCGGCTGCATGACAGACGGAGTGGCGTCGGCGCCGAAGCCGCTGACGATGATGAGCCTCAACATTCGCATGGGATGCGGGCTCAAGGACCCGTTCAAGCTCCCGGAAGGGGGGCTGGGGCATCTGCCGCAGTGCGCTGAGGTGATCCGCCGGGTCGATCCCGATTGGGTGGCCATCCAGGAAATCGACCGGGGCACGCTACGGGCGGGGCACGTCGACCAGACCGCCGAGCTGGCGCGTCTGTGCGGACTACACGGGACGTTCGTCAAGAAGGTGCCCCGTCCGGACGGCGACTACGGCCTCGCGGTCCTCTCGAAGGAGAAGCCGATCGGCGTCTCGAAGATCCTGATGCCGGGCTCGTCGCACACGCGCTGCGTGGAGATCGTGGAGTTCAAGGACTACATCGTGGCCTGCACGCATTTCCCGCTGAAGGAGGAATTCCGCGTCCGCGCCGCCGAGATCGTGCGCCTGAACCTGGCGGACCGGGAGAAGCCCGTGTTCCTCGCGGGCGACCTCAACGCGCTGCCGGAGTCGCCTGAGATCGCCGAGCTGAAGAAGGGCTTCACGATCCTCAGCGACACGTCGAAGCCCACGTTCCGCGCCGACAACCCGTCGCGGTGCATCGACTACATCCTGGTCGACACGGCGCACGCGGAAACGGTCAAGGTGCAGTCCTACGAGACGATCGCGGACACAAACGCGACAGACCACTGCGGACTCGTCCTCAAGGCGGAGTTCAACGGAGGGGTCAAATGATGAACAGGCAAACTCGACGGACATTTCTCGGCACGGCGGCGGCAGGTGCGTTCTTCATCCCCGCGCGTACGCTCTACGGACAGGAGCTGCCCCGCAAGCAGCTGCGTCTCGCGATGGTGGGCGCGGGCGGCATCGGCGGTCCCACGTGCGACCTGCTGTGCCAGGCGGGTGCGACGGTGGCGGCGCTCTGCGACGTGAACGCGAACGCGCTCGCCGCGCAGGCGAAGCGGCATCCCGGCATCCCCACGTACATGGACTGGCGCGAGCTTCTCAAGCACCACAAGGACTTCGACGCGGTGGCGGTGTGCACGCCCGACCACACGCACGCGATCGTGGGCCTCCACGCGATGCGCCTCGGGAAGCACGTCTACATCCAGAAGCCGCTCGCGCACTCCTACGAGGAGTGCCGCATGCTGATGGCCGAGCAGGCGCGCACGGGCGTGGTGGCGCAGATGGGCAACCAGCACCATCCGCGCGGGAAGGCGTACCGCATCCTCGCGGAGACGGGGATCATCGGCGAGGTGACGGAGGTGGTGTGCTGGACGGACCGTCCGGGCCGCTTCTGGACGCCCGCGCCGAAGGAGTATCCGAAGACGGGCGCGTTCGACCGCGGCTTCACGGCCGAGTCGTGGAACGTGTGGCTGGGTCCGGGGCCGGAGCATCCCTGCTCGCCGCTCATCGCGCCGCGCGTGTGGCGCGGCTGGTGGGACTACGGCACGGGCGCGATCGGCGACATGGCGATCCACAACGCCGACCCGGCGTTCGAGGCGTTCGGCTGGGGCGCGCCCGTGTCGGTGAAGGGCATCTGCGACGAGCCGGTGGTGGCGGCGTTTCCGGGCCGCGCGAAGATCGAGATGACGTTCGCGCCCACGCCCAAGTGTCCGCGCGCCGTGAAGTTCACGTGGATGAACGACAGCCAGACGCCGCCGCTCCCGAAGGGCGTGCACCCCAAGTACGCGTTCGGCGACAACGGCCTCATGTTCGTCGGCACGAAGGGCGTCTTCAACGGCGTGGTGTGGGGCGGCGGCAACCCGCTCGTGATCGCCGCCGCGGACCATGCGTGGAACGCGGAGACGAAGGAGATGCAGCGCGCGGGGGCGGCGGCGCTGAAGGGCCTCACCTTCCACAGCCACTTCAAGGAGTTCGTCGACGCCGCGAAGGCGGGCGACCCGCAGGCGTGCGCCAGCAAGATGGCCTACGCGGCGCCGTTCACGCAGGCGCTCCTCGTGGGCGCGATCGGCCTGCGCTTCCCCAACCGCGAGCTGCGCTTCGACCCGGCGGCGGGACGCTTCACCAACTGCTCCGAGGCGAACGCGTTCCTTGCGGCGCCTTCGCGCGGCGCGTTCTCGATGAAGGACTTCGCGTAGAAGGAAATTTACAAACGGATTTGCTCACGCCTAACGGCGTTCGCGAATGGGGAACATGGACGAAAGGAAGGTGGACGGTGCTTCTCTTTGCTGAAGAGACGGGAAAAATAATCAACGCGTGCATAGAAGTGCACCGAGAACTTGGAAATGGCTTTCTGGAGGCCGTCTACCAGGATGCGTTGGAGATCGAGTTTCAAGAGCAGGGGATCCCCTATCGCCGTGAGGCACAGATCCCGGTGTTCTACAAGGGCCATAAGCTTGACAAGGAATACTTCGCGGACTTCATCTGCTACGAGAAGGTCGTCGTTGAACTCAAGTGCGTCGCCCGTCTTGTGAATGCGCATAAGGCACAGGTGATTAATTACCTGCATGGCACGGGTTTACCAGTCGGACTTCTCGTGAACTTTGCCGAGGCCTCTCTGAAATGGGAACGCCTGACACACTTTAAGGAGGCCGCGCCGAGAGATTGACTCCTCCGCACACCTTCTCAGTCCCGCGAGCGCCGTTAGGCGCGAGCAAATCCGTTTGTTAACACCATTAAGAAGTTTTACAGATGAAAAGCCTTTACTCTCAGTCCCGCGAGCGCCGTTAGGCGCGAGCAAATCCGTTTGTTAATTAAAAACATCAACAAAGCTGTTTGTTAACACCATTAAGAAATACAAATGAAAAGCAGGATTTACGTGTTGGCGGCCGTTTGGATGGCGGCGTTTTTGGCGGGGTTTCAACTTCCGGCGGCGGCCGAAGAGTTCCCGCCGCCCTGCGATCCGGTGCCCGTGAAGAAGCCCGTGAAGATGGTGCGCCGCGAGATCACGGTGTCCATCATCGGCGTGGCGCGTCCGCCGATGCCCGCGAACAGGCGGCCGTCCCTCGATGCCTGCGTGGCGTACTGGACGCGGGCCATGAACCGCGAGATCGCGAACGTCCCCGACCTCGTCGTGCTGCCGGAAGGCGTCGACTCCTGGGCCGGCGCGACGCCCGCGGAGAAGCTCGACTGGGTCCGCCGCCGCGGCGACCGCCTCCTCAAGGCGTTCCAGGCGTATGCCCGCGACCACCGCTGCTACCTTGTGTTCAACTCCTACCGGCAGAGGAAGGACGGCCGTTTCGCGAACTGCACCTACGCCCTCGACCGCGACGGGGACGTGGTGGCCGTCTACGACAAGGTGTACCCGACGCCGGACGAAATCGAATGGAAGGAACTCCCCATCGTGCCGGGCGAGGGACCGGTGGCCGTGGAGACCGACTTCGGCCGGCTCTCGTTCGCCACGTGCTTCGACCTCAACTTCCGCGACCTCCTCATGGCCACGGCCGCGCTGAAGCCCGACGTGATCGCCTTCTGCAGCGCCTACAACGGCGACTTCTGGCAGCGGACGTGGAGCTATACGTGCCGGAGCTATCTCGTCGGCTGCACGGTCGGGACGCTCGCGAAAGACGTCTCCGGCCCTTCGGGCGAAGCGCTCTTCCATTCGCATACCTATTTCCAGACGGCGACCGTGAAAATCAACACCAACTACCGGGTGTGCCACCTTGACCACAACTGGACCGGCCTGCAGAAGGCGGTGGACAAGTACGGTCCGCATGTGACGGTGCGCAACCCGGGCGCCGTGGGGTGCGTGACGCTGCTGTCCAACGACCCGGAACTCAAGGCCGGGGACGTGGTGAAGGAGTTCGGCTTGGAGGAGTGGGACGACTACTACGCGCGCAGCGTCCGCACGCGCGGGGGACCGCTTGCCCTTCCGCGCAAAAAGTGAAGGGGGCTTGTGTCCACGGCGCGGGATGGGTTATAATGATTCTGTCGTTTGAGAAGTCATTGCGAAAGGAGTGAAACGCATGAGAGGCATGAGAGAGTTTTTGGGGGCCGCGAGTCTTGCCCTGTGCGCGCTGGGCGCGTGCGGCGGCACGGCCATTTATTCGTTCGGCTGGTACCGCAACGCCGCCGTCACGGACTTCCCCGTGCCGCTGGTGCTGGAGGAGGGACGCAACGGCTTCACCTATTCCGGCGTCGCGGCGGGCGGCGCGGACCTGCGCGCCTCCGACGGCAACGGCGCCAACCTGCCGTTGGAGATCGAGACATGGAACCCCGGCGGACGGTCCGTCGTGTGGGTGAAGGTGCCGACCCTCACGGACGCGACCACGGTCACGCTCTCCTGGAGCGACGCGTCTGCGCCCGTTGCCGACGCCACGGGCATGTGGGGCGAGGCAACCACGGCCGTTCTGCACTTCGGCGACACGCCCGGCCTCAACTCCGCACACGGCGACGAGCTCTCTGTCATCGGCGAGGCCGCGACCGTCGCAAGCGACAAGGCGCCCGTCGGCAACGGGGCCGCGTTCGACCGCACGGCGATCTACTGCAATTCAAACGCTCCGTCCGTCGACTACTGGCCCGAGACCACAAACCAGCTGACCATCTCCTTCTGGCTGAAGGCCGACAAGCTCACCAAAGCAAACGACCAGACCTATCTGTGCCAGTGGGGGCGTTTCACGAACAAGGCGAAAAACGAGTATTACCAGATGGCCATTCTCCTCAATTGGTATTCCAATGCAGGGGTCGATTTCTTCATTTCGTCGAGCGGGTCCAACGGATCCCATTTCAGCGGTTCGGTGAATTGGCCGCGCATCACGTTCCCCGGTGACGGCGACTGGCACCACGTGGCCTACACGTTCGACGGAGAAACGAGCACGGCCTATCTCGACGGAAAAGTAATCGGCACCGGGACTTCGTCCAATTTCTCGGTCGCGGCATGGGGACAGGACGGAGGCTATCTCTCCATCGGCGGCACGAAGAATCTCTTGCATCGCCTCGACGGCGCGATGGACGAGTTCCGCTTTGAACGTGTCTGCCGTAGCGCGGATTGGATCCGTGCCGAGGTTGAGACGCAGGCGCGTAGCGTTCATACGGTCACGATCCCGTTTTCGGACTACACGGGCGCAACGCTGACGGACTTTCCTGCCTACGTACACGTGGACAAGAACATGGGCATTGATCCTGGTCTCCTCTACATGGACCTGACAAACGGGACGGCACAGATAGCCGATCTGCGCACGGGCACGCTCCTGCCGGTGGAGATCGAGTACGCCTTCAACAACGCTTTCGACAAGTCGCTCGGCATGTGGGTGAGGATGCCGTCCTACTCGGCGGCGGATGGCGTTGCCATCATGGCTCCGCTTGATCACTATCGTCCCGACGGCGCGGCCGCATCCGGCAGCCCGGTTGGTGCCGCCGGCGTGTGGAACGACGACTTCCTGCTCGTCTTCCACATGAACCCGACGGGCTATCTGCACGACGTGAAGAGCCGTGTGCGCCTGAAGCCGAGTTGGAGAAAAGGGGCCGGCGAGAATGCGAACGCCTTTCCCGTGGCGACGGATGGTCCCACAGGTCCATATCAGGCTTATCACTCCACGACGAATGCGATTCAGGCTGTAACCCCAACCATCGCCCGAGCCATCACGAACGTCTACACCATTTCTTGGTGGGCTAAAGAAGATGCCGACGAGTTCGCCAATCCGAAGCCCGAGACATACGGCTGGACGTTGCTCGGCGTCTCCAGCCTGAAGGGACCTGGCTATTCTGGCAATGGCACGGGACCCAACAAGATGGTAATATGGGGAGGCGTCAAGGCCGCGACGCTGGACATACCGGACACCGGGTGGCACCAGTACGTCTATGCCTGCAATGGTGCACGAACCTATTGCTACCGCGACGGCGTTCTCCAGAACTTCCAGACCGGCGGCAAGAACTTTAGCCTCTCCACGATTTCAGGGAAGGCCATCCAACTCATGGGTTCCGGTGACGCCACAAAGGATGCATTCAGGGCGAGCGCGGATGAAGTGCGTCTTGAAACTGTCTGCCGGAGTGCGGACTGGATCAAGGCGACGTACCTGAACCAGTTGGCGTGGCGTGACGGGACGCCGTGGCAATTCGCCCCGCACTTCGCGGATGTGGTGACGGCGACCGTCGCGGCGGGCGGCGCGCTCACGGCGCAGGCCACGCTCTCCTGCCGCACGAACGCGACGGTGACCGCGTACTGGGGGCGCGTGGACGGCGGGACGGACGCCGCTGCGTGGGCGAACGTCCTCGCGCTCGGCACGAAGGCCGACGGCGCGGTGACGGCCACCGCCACGCTGCCCGTCGCGGGCGCGCGCTACGCGGTCCGGTTCCGCGCGGTGAACGAGTTCGGCGAGGCGTGGTCGGCCGTCCGGTACGTTACGGTGCCGTTGGCCATGGCGCGTG
>JAFRNO010000720.1 GCA_017430155.1 Kiritimatiellia bacterium
ATTCAAGGTGCCAGAGAATTATGAAGAGCGTGACACTCGCTTTTGGATTGATGCAACGGGGCAGAAGTGGCGTAGCCTTGGAAATATCTGCTGGTATACAAACCTTGATACGACAAAACGGCATGAAGAATTGGTCTTAGTGCGAAACTACACGCCGGAAGAGTATCCAAATTATGCCAATTATCCTCAAGCAATCGAAGTCTCAAAGGTTCAAGATATTCCCTGCGACTACTATGGTGAAATGGGGGTGCCAATCACATTCCTCGACAAGTATAATCCTGACCAGTTTGAAATCATTGGTTCAAGTCGTTGGCTTGGGCGTCCGATGTCGGAGATTGCACCGAAGGGAAGCTATGTTTCCGGTGGAATACGCTTTTATCTGCAAATTTCCGCTACCCCCCCCTGTTTAAGTGCTTATATGACAGAATCGTCATCAAGCGTAAAGTATCAAAGGCTATATGATCGGATTGTAATCCGTCGCAAGCGGTGAGAATAAGGAGAGACGAATGAAAAGAAGAGAATTCATTGGTGGGTCTGCCGTACTGACGGCAGGGATGGCGTTGCCGTCCGTGGCGGCGGAGACGTCCGGCGGCGCGGCGCTGCGGCCGGGCGGCGAGTACGTGCAGCAGGTGCGCGCGAAGGTGCTGGAGCCCGTGGACGTGGTGGTCGCGGGCGGCGGCACGGCCGGCGTGATCGCCGCGCTCGCGGCGGCGCGGGGCGGCGCGAAGACGATGCTCATCGAGGGGCGCGGGTTCCTGGGCGGGATGCTCACGGACGGCAACGCGGGCATCACGATGTTCCAGAAGTTCTCGGGCAAGCCCGAGGAGCACGCGAAGGACCTGGAGACGCTCGCGAAGGATCCCGACGCGCTGCACGTGGCGAAGGGCATCCCGATGGAGATCGCGAAACGCCTGCTTGCGAAGAAATACGCGCTCGGCAACGAGGGAACCGTGGGCGCTTATCTCTTCACGAGCAGCGAGAATTTCAAGCGCGTCCTCGTGGAGATGATGGAGGAGGCGAAGGTGAAGCTGCGCTTCTACTCGATGATCGTGGACGTCGTGAAGGACGGCGCCGTCGTGAAGGGCGTGGTGATGGAGTCGAAGTCGGGGCGCGAGGTCGTGCCGGCGAAGATGTTCATCGACTGCACGGGCGACGGCGACCTGTGCGTGCGCGCCGGCGCGGAGTACACGGTGGGCGTCACGAAGCGGGACGTCTGCGCCGCGCAGGCGAAGATCGGGCAGATGCATCCCATGGGCGTGATGTTCAAGGTGGGCAACGTCGACTTCGACCGCCTCTTCGGCTATTTGGGCGAACACAGGGAATTCTTCGCCAAGCAGCCGTTCGCCCGGTTCACGTACGAGGAGGCGTTCGCGCGCTACAAGAAGGGCGAGATGGCCGTGTTCAACCTGCGGCGCAAGGGGAAGAACCCCGGCAACGTGCAGGTGTACAACCTGCCGGACAAGGGCGTCGCCTGCCTCGGCTGCCCCAGCATCGCGGGCAAGGACGGCTGCAACGCCGACGACGTGACGGCGGCGGAGTGCGAGCTCGCGAAGATCATCGGACGCTGGATGGACAGCGTCCGCGAGTTCCCGGGCTTCGAGAAGGCGTTCCTCCTGCAGGTGCCGCAGATGGGCATCCGCGAGACGCGGCACATCCAGGGCGACTACGTGCTGGAGCTGATGGACATCTACAAGCAGAGGACGTTCGACGACTGCATCGGCTTCGGCGCGCACCCGATCGACACGACGCCGCGTCCGGCCTGGCTGAAAGACCCCGAGACGAGCTATCCGCCCCGGTGGAACTTCCAGATCCCGTTCCGCTCGCTCATCGTGAAGGGCCTGGAGAACACGCTCGTGGCGGGACGCTGCATCTCGGCGACGCACGAGGCGTTCGGCTGCATCCGTCCGACCGTGCAGTGCATGGTGATCGGCGAGGCGGCCGGCACGGCGGCGGCGCTCGCGTTGAAGAAGGGCGTGCCCCTGCGCGGGCTCGACCACGGCGAACTGCGCAAGGAGCTGAAGAAAAACGGCGTCCGCTGCTAGGCGCGCACGTTTCATTTTATGTTGAGCCAGTTGCAAAACCCCTCGTAGAACTTTTCTATGAACCACGGAATACACAGAATACACAGAAGTACGCATGTAATTGAGGATTATGATTCCGCGTATTCCGTGTATTCAGTGGTTTTGAAATTACCTCTGTCAAAAAGGAGATAAACGATGACACGAAAAGAGTTCCTGAATGCCACGGTTGCCATGGCGGCGGCGTCCGCCGCGCCAGTCGCGCGCGCGCAGGCCGCCGCACCGAATGCGGACGCGAAGGTGCCCTGCAACACACCCCGCAACCGCAATCCCTACAAAGGCGTCGACTGGGCCAAGGCGCTGCAGATTCGCGGCACGACACACGTGCACTGCAAGACGCAGGAGGACCTCGAGACGATCTTGAAGCGGATCGAGTTCCTCACGCTCTCCAACTACTATCCGAGCGCGCCGTGGTGGCCGCTCGCGAAGATGACGGAGAACTACTACCGCGTGCACCACGACTTCCCGGTGATGGTGAACGACAAGCGCGTGGAGGGCCCGTTCGACTGGAACAAGATCGTGGGGCAGTGGATCAAGGAGCTGCCGGCGGAGCTGCAGGCGGAATATCCGTTCAAGGAGGGCGGCAAGATCTTCAAGCCGCTGCCGGAAGGCGTCCTCGAGGCCCCGAACGCCGAACACCACGCCTTCAGGTACGAGAACGGCCGCGGGATCCCGTGCCTGCACATGAACGCGCCGGGATCGACGTTCGCCTCCGGCACGTTCGACCAGTGGCAGAAGCGTCGGTTCCAGACGGGCGTGCGCGGCGGATACAACTTCGGCTCGGGCGAGCTCTGGAGCACGGCCATCGACCGGATGATCGCGGGGCTGATCTATCCCGACGGCGGCGGCGTGACGATCAACCATCCCGTGTGGTCGTCGTACGACAGGATGTTCCTCCTGAAGCTGCTCGACCACGATCCGCGCGTGCTCGGCATGGAGGTGATCGAAGGCGGCGCGGGCAACGGCGAGGCATACTGGAACTGGGTGCTCGCGACGGGGCGGCAGTGCTTCGGGTTCTTCGTGCCCGACCACAGCATCCGCCGGAAGGACGGCTCGTTCGGCGTGAACGTGCTCCTGACGCCGGAGCGCAGCGTCCAGGCCTGCCTGAAGGCCTACCGGGACGGAAACTTCTACGGCGCGAAGCGCGGTCTCCGCGAACTGAACTTCACGCGCATCTCCTTCCACGACACGACGGTGGAGGCCGAAACCGACAAGCCGGCCCGCTTCGAGGTGATCACGGGCCTGGGCGTCGTGAAGACCGTGGAGAAGGCGACCGGTGTCAAGTGGACGATGGGCGGGGTGTATTCCTCCAGCGCGCCGCGCAACAAGGCGCACATCTTCGCCCGCATCAAGGCGTACGCCCTGGACGGCTCGGGCGAGGAACTCTTCTCGCAGCCCTACATGCTCGTGTAGAGTCGCCGCCAAATGTGATACAATAGAAGCCATGAAAACAAAAACGATTGTTGGTGCGGTGGCCGTGAGCGCGGTCCTATCGCTTTACGGTGCGAACGGCCTGGCGGGCGTCAAGTCGGTTGGAGATTCGGTCTGTACGGTTTCCGATTCCGTGGCGATGTCCAACGGCATCGCAATTGTGGACTATGTGCTGAAGCCGGAGACGGAGAGCCACATCAGGTGCCGGATCGCGTTGCCGCCACCCGAGAAATGGAACGGCGAGTTCTGGGGCATCGGAAACAGCAGCTTCGGCGGCGTGTTGCCGGACACCTACGGGCTTTCGGCGGCCATGAACGCCGCGGCGGCCACAACGGACCTCGGAACATCCGCCTACGTTTCCAGAGTGGGACGCACGAAGAACGTCCCGCCTGCTGTCCTGCGCGATTACGCCTGGCGCGCGACGCACCTCATGACCGTCTATGGAAAGCGCATCGTGAAAGCGTTCTACGGACGGGACGCGCGGCATGCCTATTTCCGCGGCGGGTCGTGCGGAGGCCGACAGGGGCTGACCGAGGTGATGCGCTTCCCGACCGACTACGACGGCGTCCTCTCGTCCATCCCCGCCGGGTTCCCCACCGTGAGCAGCGCGCAGTTCGTCAACCTGTACAGCCAGACGCACGAC
>JAFRNO010000079.1 GCA_017430155.1 Kiritimatiellia bacterium
CAGCATCCTTGCCGAGGTGAAATGAAGATTCTCTTCGTGTGCCACGGGAACATCTGCCGCAGTCCGATGGCGGAGTTCGGGTGTGCGGCGGTGTTCTGTCTGCCCGCGCACGTGCCGTACCTGCGCGCGCGGCTCGACGCACTCGGGCTGAAGGTGCCGATGGCGTCCGTCTCCGGTTTCCCCGGCGGCGCGGAGACGCCGCGCACCAAGGCCCGGACGGCGCGCGAGCTCGTGGGCTACGGCTGCGACGAGGTGGACATGGTGAACAACATTGCCTGGCTCAAGGCGGGTGAGAAGGCCGCTTACATGGATGACGTGGCGGGCGTGGTTGAGGCCGCGGGCGGACGTCCCGTGAAGGTGATCCTCGAGTGCCACTGGCTCACGGACGATGAAATCGCCCGCGCGTGCGAGTGGTGCGCCGAGGCGGGCGCGGCGTGGGTGAAGACCGGCACGGGCTGGGCGCCGACCGGTGCTACCGTGGAGCGCATCGCGCTCATGTCGAAGGCGGTTGCGGGCCGTTGCCAGGTGAAGGCGGCGGGCGGCATCCGATCGCTTGTCACGCTTCAGGCGCTCTACTACGCCGGTGCGCGCCGCTTCGGCGTGGGCGTCAATTCCGCCCGCAGCATCCTTGCCGAGGTGAAATGAAGATTCTCTTCGTGTGCCACGGGAACATCTGCCGCAGTCCGATGGCGGAGTTCGTGATGAAGGACCTGCTGCGCAAGGCCGGGCGGGCGGACGTTGAGGTGGAGTCCGCCGCGCTCCATACGGACGAGATCGGCAGCGACATCCACCGTGGCACGCGGCGCGAGCTAGACCGGCACGGCATTCCGCATACACCTCGCCGCGCGTGGCTTCTCGACGCCGCGAAGGCGGCGAAATACGACCTCATCATCGGCATGGACGCCTACAACATGGCCGATCTGCGTCGGCTCGTGTATCCCGCCGACTTCCCAAAGGTGCGCCGCCTTCTCGACTTCGCGGGCGTCAACCGCGACGTGGCCGACCCGTGGTACACCGGCAACTTCGACGAGACCTACGCCGACATCATCGCCGGCTGTACCGCGCTCATGCGCACGATCAGTTTAACAAGTGAGAGGAACGCTCAATCATGAAAAGAATACTCTGTGGATGTCTGATGTTCGCGCTTGCCGCCGCAGGGGCGACATTTGAGCCGGCCTTGACCGGCGAGGTTTCGATTGCCGGGAAGGCGACCGCGCGCGTGGACAGGCGCATCGCGCGCGACTTCCCGATCCGGCGCGACATGACGCAGGTCAAGTCCTTCCGGTTCGACCTGCGCGTCTCGAATCCAGCCGACTTCTCCTCTTACATCTGCTACTTCAAGAGCGGCGGTGGCTGGTACAAGGCCACCCTCGAATTGCCTGAGGATGCTGTCCCGGGCGGCTGGTATCCGATGACGGTGACCACCAAGGAGACGGAAACGGAGGGGAAGCCCGAGGGCTGGAAAAACGTGGAGGCTGTGCGCATCGCGGGGTACCGCTCGACGACGAACGCCGTCTCCCTCACGCTGCGCAACATCGGATTCGACGTGTCAAAGCCGGAGGCGTATGTGGTGCAGGGACGGGGTGGCCCGCAGGACGACGGCAGCCGGCATGCGTCCATCTTCGCGCAGGCGCTCGAGAAGATCGGCGTGGAGGTGCGGCAGGTGTGCGAGGCCGACGTGGCGCCGGGCCTCTTCGATGGCGCCGCGTTCGTGGTGCTGCCGTTCAATCCGCAGATGAATCCGAAGGCGTGCGCCGTCGTGGAGGCGTTCGTCAAGAAGGGCGGCAAGCTGTTCGCATGTTACGGGCAGCAGGAAGTCGTGATGGACGCCCTGCGCGTTTCGGCGACGGGCGCGTACCGTCCCTCCGACCGCGGCGAAAGCGAGCTCGCCGGGTTCGCGAAGGCGGGCACGGGCCTTCCCGGCCAGCCCGATTTCCTCGCCCAGGCGTCGTGGATGTGCCGGAAGGTGAAACCGCTTGCCGGGGCCGAGGTGGTTGCGTACTGGCGGACTCAGGACGGAAAGACCACGGACATGCCGGGACTCGTCGTCTCGCCCAACGGCGCCTACCTCTCGCACGTGTGGCTGAATCCGGGTTCGCCGGAGTCGAGCGCCTTCCTCGTGGCGGTGGTCGATCGTCTCCAGCCAGGCGTGCGCACACGGTTCGAGGCGCGGCTTGCGGCGGAGCGCGCGGAGGAGGCGCGCATGCTCGCGGCCACGCGCGCGATGCCGTCGCGGGCGGGGGAAAGGCGTCTCATCTGGTGCCACTCGGCATGGGGCCTCGGCGGCACGAACGACTGGGATTCCACCTGCAGGTTCCTGCGGAAGAACGGGTTCACCGACCTTGTGGTTAACCTCGCATGGGGTGGTTACACCTACTATCCCTCGAAGGTGTTGCCGCAGGCGGAGACGGAGCGGGGCGACGCGCTCGAGCAGTGCCGCGCCGCGTGCCGGAAGTACGGCATCAAGATGCACGTGTGGAAGGTCTGCTGGAAGATGGGTCGCGCGGTGTCGCCCGCGTTCGTGCAGGCGGCGAAGGACGCAGGGCGCGTGCAGCGGACGCGTGGCGGCGAGGTGAACGACGATATGTGGAACTGTCCGTCCGATCCGCACTGCCAGAAACTCGAGATCGACGCAATGGTGGAGCTCGCGCTCGAGAAGAAGGTGGACGGCATCCACTTCGACTACATCCGCTATCCCGGTTCGA
>JAFRNO010000721.1 GCA_017430155.1 Kiritimatiellia bacterium
ACGAGAGCCCCGAGAGGTCGAGCGCGCCCGTCGCCGCCAGACAGTCGCTCGTGCCGTTCGCGCCGATGTCCGCCACGAGCGTGCCGGACGTGAGCGACGTGCCGTCCACCGTAAGCGTGCCGACGGTCTTGCGCCCGCCTGGCTGGATCGTGTCCGTCACGGCGAGCGTGCCGCCCTTGACCGTGCCCGTGCCGCCCAGCTCGCGGGCCGTCTGCGAGGTGCCGTTCAGGTCGAGCGTCGCCCCCGAGCTTGCCCACATCTCCGTCGCCGGCAGCGTGGCGCCGCTCGCGAGCTTCAGCGTGCCGCCGTCAACCGCCGTTCCGGTCGCGTACGTGTTCGCGCCCGTCATCGTGAGCGTGCCCGCGCCCTTCTTGCGGAAGTAGTACACGGCGTCCGGACCCGCCAGGCAGCTCGCCTCGGTCTGCGCCGCCGACATCGGACGGTGGTGGATGCGCACTTCGTGGTAGCGCGCGTCGGGGTCGTTGTTGGAGGCGTAGCTCGAATGCCCCAGCCAACAGCCGTTCTCCTGCGGGATGTCTCCCAGCGTCCAGTCGAGGGCCTGCGTCCCGCTGCCCGTGTTCAGCAGCTCGCCCGTATTTGCGTCGCGGATGTACGCCGTGCAGAGCATCTTACGGTTCGGCTGCGGCGCAAACACGAGCGCAAGGTGGTAGGTTCTGTTCGGCGATAATGCTGTCGAAATGTAACAGTTGAGGTCAGCATTAATGGTGCGGAAATGCGTCCGGGCGGTGGCGTTGTTGTTTCCGTCGTTGAACGAGAAGTAGAAGTCCTTGCCCGCCCCTTCGCTTCCCGTGCCGAAGTCGACCACGCGCGCCCAGCTCTTGAACGAAAGCGGCGTCACCCACACCTCGATCGTCGCGCCGCGGCCGTCGGTCGGCAAGAGCGTCGTGCCGAGGTTGACGCAGCTCGTGCCTCGGGCAGTCCCCTTCAGGCGCACCGCGCCGTCCTCGAGGTCCACGGTGCCGCCCACCGTCGCCGTCAGGCCGCCGACGCTGTCCACGAGCGAGCCGTTCTTGAAGCTCCAGCGGTGCGCGAGCGCCTCCGAGAGGTCGCCCGCGTCGGTGGTCGGCCCCAGCGCGCGGTTCAGCGTGAAGTCGCCCTTGCCGTTCGTGTCGATCGCACCGCCGTAGGGCGAGACGGTCACGCGCGTGAGCGTCGAGTCGAGAAATGCGCTCGGCGAGCCGTTCGTCCGCAGCTTCAGGGTGCCACCGTTGAAAACGACGCCGTTGTCGCGCCCGGCCGCTCCGGCCTTGAGCTGGGGCGTCTCAAATACGCCGTCGGGCGAGAGGAAGAGCGTGCCCACGCCTTTGGCGTTCGCGGACATCGGCGAGTTGCCGGCCAGATCGACGAACGTGCCGCCGTTCGCCACCGATACCGTGCCCGTACCGTCCTCCCCGATGCGGATAGCACCCTGGTTACGGTGCGTGAACGTGCCGCCGTGGACGTCCAGTCGCCCGTCGCCGGCTGCGTATCGGCCCACGGCGAAATAGTTCGGGACGGACACTTCTCCGCCCTCCTGGTGGAACCAGCCCTTCGAGTAGGAACCGATCTGCATGTTTTGACCGTCAGCCACATATAGCGTACCACCGTACATCGCGAAAGCAGAGGGGCCGACAGGACTGGATGACCCCACATGCTGCTCGCCAGATTTCAGGTCCATCCGGCCGCCGCGCATTTCCACAAGCCCGCCGTGCTGCAGCAGGCGATTGAACGAGGAAGTTCCGTCGTACTGGCGATAGATGCTGTCTGGATACGTGTGGAAATCAGGAGCGGTTACCGTCGCGCCGTTTGTGACGACACACGTCCCTTGCCGCGAGCTCGTGTAGCCGCTGTTCAGGTTGCCGGCCGTCCGCGCGAACGTACCACCGATAATCGTGAACGTCGTGTTCGTCTTACCGGCTCCGACGTAGTCCCAGCCTCCGGTGGATTGCTTGTCGCTGTTCACGACCGTCGTGTGGCAAACCTGATTGTTCGCACTTCCGCCGATGAAGTCGTTGGATGTGCGGATGACGGCGTTGGAGAGGATGAGCGTCGATGCGTTATTCGAGATGCGATAACCGAAGAAGTCCACGCGCTCGTTTGCCGTTCCCCGCGTACCCACGAGCACCTGCTTGCCGCCCCAGAAGTTCCAGACACCCGCCGACGTAGAAGTTGAGTTCGTGATGTAGCCCGTGTAGAATGCCGTGCCGCTGCCGCTGCCCTTGCTCTCGAGGTTCAGGCCCGCGAAGTCGATGTTGTTCAGGAACGTCGTGCTGTTCGTCGAGCTGTCGTGGGTCAGCCAGAAGCTGGTGGTGTTGAACCCGTTAACTCCGCGCGTGACCGTCCGCCCGTCGCCGCCGAAGTTGACGGTGAGGTCCTGCCGGAACGGAATGACGCCCGAATAGCCGTACAGTTCCACGGTGCCCGGTCCGCTCGCCGCCACCGCTGCCGTGAACGAATCGCTCGTCTCCTGGAAATAGCAGAGATTGGCATTCGATCCGGCGTTGCAGATTCCGAGGTGCGTGCCGGCGAGGCCGCTCGTCGCCCAGTTCGCGCGCAGGATGCCGTTGGAGATGATCACGTCCTCGTTGAACGTGCGCGTCCCCTCCAGGACGAGCGTGCCTTCGCCGATCTTCACCAGCCTGTAGTCGATCGTCGCCGGTCCGTCGAAGACCACCGTCTTTGTCT
>JAFRNO010000722.1 GCA_017430155.1 Kiritimatiellia bacterium
CGCCCCCCGCGTCGCCTGCGCCGAGCGCGCCGCCGAGCAGGTCGCCCACGGGTGACGGCGCGGGCGGCCCGATCTCGCCGGAGATCTCCACGCGCACGACCTTCGTGGCGTTCGTGTCGTCCACGCCGGCCACGAACGTCTCGACGAAGCCACCGCCGTCATTCCCCGCATCCGGCCGCTGGATCCACCAGACCACGCCGCCGAGCAGGAGCGCCACGCCGGCGCAGAACGTCACCGCGAAAATGACGCCCGCAAGCGCGCTTCTTCCGACAAGGGCGAGAATCCGCTTCATCGCCGCCTCACCGCACGACGAAGTTGATCATCTTCTTCGGCACGCAGATCACCTTCACGACCTGCTTGCCCTCGAGGAACTTCGCCACGTCCGGGTTCGCGCGCGCGGCGGCTTCCATCTCGGGCGGCTTCGCGTCCACGGGCACCATCACGCGTCCGCGGAGCTTGCCGAGCACCTGCACGGGCACTTCGACCTCGCTCTCCACGAGCGCGGCCGGATCAAACGCGGGGAACGGCTCGTAGGCGAGCGTGTCGGCGTGTCCGAGGAACTGCCACAGCTCCTCGCCGAGGTGCGGCGCGAACGGCGCGAGGCACAGGACGAACTTCTCCGCCGCCTCGCGCGGCAGCTCGCGTCCGTCGCCCGCGAAGACGTTCACGAACACCATCATCGCGGAGATCGCCGTGTTGAAGTTCATCGAGGCGAGGTCCTCGTCCACCTTCTTGATCGTGGCGTTGAGCGTCTTCGCCTCGTCCTTCGTGAGCGCGCGGTCGACGATCGGCTGCTCCGTGACCATCTTGTTCACGCGCTTGAGGAAGCGGAACACGCCCTCCACGCCCTTCGTGGACCACGGCTTCACGGCCTGCAGCGGCCCCATGAACATCTCGTAGAGGCGCAGGGAGTCCGCGCCGTAGTCGCGCACCACGTCGTCGGGGTTGACCACGTTCTTGAGCGACTTGGACATCTTCGCCGGGAACTCGGTGAGCAGCTCCTCTTCGCCGCCCTCCTCCGCGCCGTACGGCTTGCCGTCGCGCCAGGTGATCTGGTCCATCGGGATCAGCACGCCGCGGGAGGTCTTGTAGGCGAGGCCGAGGATCATGCCCTGGTTGACGAGCCGCTGGAACGGCTCCGGCGTGGGCACGAGGCCGAGATCGAAGAGCACCATGTGCCAGAATCGCGCGTAGAGGAGGTGCAGCACCGCGTGCTCCGCGCCGCCCACGTAGAGGTCGACGGGCAGCCACTCCTTCAGGAGGGCGGGGTCGGCGAAGGCCGTGTCGTTGTGCGGGTCGATGTAGCGGAGGTAATACCAGCAGGAGCCGGCCCACTGCGGCATCGTGTTCGTCTCGCGCGTGCCCCTCTTGCCTGTTTCAGGATCGACCACGTTCACCCATTCCGCCGCCTTCGCGAGCGGCGGCTCGCCCGTGCCGGTGGGCTTGTAGTCCGCGAGTTCCGGAAGCGTGAGCGGCAGGTCGTTTTCATCCACGAGACTCTGCGTGCCGTCCTCCCAAAGGATCACGGGGAACGGCTCGCCCCAGTAGCGCTGGCGGCTGAAGAGCCAGTCGCGCAACTTGTACTGCGTCTGGGCCTTGCCGAGCCCCTTCTCGACGAGCCAGTCGATCATCTTCACGCGCGCCTCGTCCACGGAGAGGCCCGTGATGAAGCCCGACGACACCATCACGCCCGTCGCGATGTCCGTGAACGCGGCATCGCCCGTGTAGGGCACGGGATCCGGCGAGGCCGTCTTCGCCGCTTCGGAGTCGGCCGGCGCCACGACCTGCACGATCGGGAGGTCGAACACCTTCGCGAAGTCGAAGTCGCGCTCGTCGTGCGCGGGTACGGCCATGATCGCGCCCGTACCGTAAGTAGCGAGCACGTAGTCGGAGATGAAGATCGGGATCTGCCCGCCGTTCACGGGATTGACGCCGAGCACGCCTTCGAGCTTCACGCCGGTCTTTTCCTTGTTGAGCTCCGTGCGCTCGAGATCGGTCTTGGCCGCCGCCTTCGCCTGATAGGCCTTCACGGCGTCGGCGTTCGCGATCTTGCCCTCCGCGAGCCACTTCGCCACGAGTCCGTGCTCGGGCGAGAGCACCATGTACGTGGCGCCGAAGAGCGTGTCGCAGCGGGTGGTGTAAACAGTGATCACATCCTTTTGCAGGGGCTCGGGGGCGCAGCCCCCGGTGGTTGTCACCACCCCAAAATCCACCAGCGCGCCCGTGGACTTGCCGATCCAGTTGCGCTGCATCTCCTTGATGCCCTCGGGCCAGTCGAGCGTGTCGAGGCCGGCGAGCAGGCGCTCCGCGTAGGCGGTGATCTTCAGCATCCACTGCCGCATCGGGCGGCGGATCACGGGATGGTTGCCGCGCTCCGAGCGGCCGTCGATCACCTCTTCGTTCGCGAGCACCGTGCCGAGCGCGGGGCACCAGTTCACCGGCACCTCCGCGACGTAGGCGAGGCCCTTCTTGTAGAGCTGCTCGAAGATCCACTGCGTCCACTTGTAGTACTTCGGGTCGGTGGTGTTCACCTCGCGGTCCCAGTCGTACGAGAAGCCGAGGGCGCGGATCTGCTCGCGGAAGCGGTCCACGTTCTTCTTGGTGGTGCCGGCGGGGTGCGTGCCCGTCTCCACGGCGTACTGCTCGGCGGGGAGGCCGAAGGCGTCCCAGCCCATCGGATGCAGCACGTTGAAGCCCTTCATGCGCTTGTAGCGGCAGAGGATGTCGGTCGCCGTATAACCCTCCGGATGGCCCACATGCAGGCCCGCGCCGGACGGGTAGGGGAACATGTCAAGGCAGTAGAACTTCGGCTTGCCGCCGCCATTCTCCGTCTTGAACGTCTTGTGCTCAAGCCAGTACTTCTGCCACTTCTTCTCGATTTCCGTATAGTTGTATTCGGACATTTCCAATTTCCTTTTTAACACCTCAGGTCTACTCACCCACGAATCACGAATCACGAACCACGAGCCACGAACCACTAATAAATCTTGCTCTCGGCATGCGCGCGCAGCCGGATGATGTTCGTGCGGTGCTTCCAGATCGCAAACGCGCAGAGCACGGTCACGAGGATGCAGAGCGGCAGGTCGTGGTAACCCGTGCAGCTGCTGAGGATCTTGCAGGGGAACCAATCGTGCCACGGAAGCCACACAACCACCATCAGGAAAGCGGCCGCCACGATCGACCCGAGCGACACGTAGTGCGACACGAGCATCACGACCACCCAGAGGGCGAACGCCGCGAGCACCAGCACGGGCGTGAGCGCCACGAGCATCCCGAATCCCGTGGCGATGCCCTTGCCGCCCTTGAACTTCATGAAGCACGTCCACATGTGGCCCGCCACCGTGAGGATGCCCACCACGAGGGGCAGCCACTCGGCATCGCCAAACTTCTGCGCCGCCAGTGTCGGCAGGAATCCCTTCAGGAAGTCGCACGCGAAAGCAAGGATGCCCCAGGGCTTCCCCACCGTGCGGTAGACGTTCGTCGCGCCGATGTTCTTCGACCCGAGCGTGCGGATGTCCTTGCCGCGCATCTTGCCGACGAGGAACCCGAACGGGATCGACCCGACGAGATACGCCCCGACGGCCCACAGAATCCAGATAACTGATTTATCCATAGGCGGGTATTATACCATTACACCCCGTTCGCCGACAATGGGAAAAGTGGCGACGCGATGCCCGCGAGGGCGCCGAGGAGCAGGCCCCAGAGCGGCGAGAAGCGCTTCGTCAGGACGAGCGCCGCCGTGACGGCGAACACGCCCGCGTCCACGAACTCGCGCACGGTGAAGCCGAAGCGCGGGAAGACGTCCAGCGTAAGCGCCACGCCCGCCGCCGTCACGAACCCCGCGACGAGCGGCCGAAGGATGACGAACACGCGGCGCACCACGGGCCGTTCGCGGTTGCGGTTGAACCAGCCGCCGCCGAAATGCACCCCCAGTACGCTCGGCAGAGTCACCGCGGCCGTCGCGACGAGCGAAACCGCAAGCGCGGTCCACACGCCCGCGCCGTGCTGTGCGGCCACGCGGTACCCCACGAACGTGGCGGTGTTCACGCCGATCGGCCCCGGCGTCATCTGCGCGATGCCGAGGATGTCGAGGAACTCCGCGTTCGTGAGCCAGCCGCGCGAGAGCATCTCCTGCTGCACGAGCGAGACGATGGCGAGCCCCCCGCCGAGCGTAAAGAGCCCGATCTTGAAGAACGAGCAGAAGATGGTGCCCACGAGGCGGATCACGCGGCCGCCCCCTTCCTCCGCACGGCGACCGCGTTCCACGCGATGCCGGCCGCGATGGCCGCGAGGATGAAGAGCACGAGCGGCGGGTTCCAGACCACGACGACCGCCGCCACGGCAAGCGCAAACGCCATCCCCCAGAACCCCTTCGCGCCCTTCCGCGACATGTTCCAGCCCATCGCGAGCATCATGCCCGCCACGGCGGGACGCACCCCCTCCAGCACCCGCATCACGACCGGGAAGTCCTGCATCTGCGAATAGGCGACGGCGTAGGCGCTGATCAGCGCGAACGGCACGCTCACCACGCCCACCGACGCCGCGAGGTTCCCCGCGAGGCCGCGCAGACGGTTCCCGACGAGCATGGCCGTGTTGATCGCGATCACGCCCGGCAGCAACTGGGCGAGGGCGAAGAAGTCGGAAATCTCCTCCGACGTCGCCCACTTCTTCCGGCGCACGATCTCGTCCTCGAGGAGCGGCAGCATCGCGTAGCCGCCGCCGATGAGCACCGCGCCGA
>JAFRNO010000080.1 GCA_017430155.1 Kiritimatiellia bacterium
ATTCTCCATAACAATCTCCCTGTCTCCGCGAAATCTCCGTGCTCTCCGTGTTGCTGTCGGCAGACATGTGCCGCGAAAGACGTCCTCCCAACCGCTGACCGAATACGCCCTGACGCTCTTTTCGCGTGCAAGGCGGGGAGGAATCGGGTATACTATCCGTCACTTGCATTCCAAGTGAAATGGAGCAGACCCGATGAAACAGACACTCTGGACATTCTTTCTCGTATGCGCGGCCCTCTCGCTCGCGGCGGCGCCGGACCCCGTGCGCCAGGCGCGCGAGCAGCTGGCGCTCGTGAAGCCGGATGCGGCGCGGCGCGCGCTCGCGGACCTCAAGGGCAATCCCAAGTACGACTACGCGAAGAACGCGGCCGCCATCGAGGCGCTGCTCTCTAAAATCGACCAGGTGCGCAACGACCTCGAGAAGGGCGACGACGCCGCGAAGGCCGCCGCCGTGCAGCTCGTGGAGGGCTACCGCAAGGCGATGCTCGCGAACCCTGTCCTCGACTTCGACCAGATCCTCTGCGTGCACCGCAAGATCAACGGTCCGCGCGGCGCGTTCGGCGGACGCGGCAGCGGCATGACCGGCCTCAACGCCGAGAACCACATGGTCGCGCCGCGCACCGGCTTCGAGAACGAGATCGTGGTGCTCTCCGACCTGCGCGGCGAGCCGAAGACGCGCATCCTCTACAAACCCGCCGACAAGACCTCGATCGTGCGCGACCTCGACCTCGACTTCGACGCCTCGCGCATCCTCTTCACCGGCTACAAGGGCACGAACAACCTCTTCGGCGTGTACGAGATTGTATTAAGTGGCCCTTCGGGCCTAAGTAAACTTAGTCGCGAAGCGACACTTAGGGGCGAAGCCCCACTTAACAACTTAACGCCCTCTCTGGTTTCGCCCGAGGACGGCAAGTACGACATCCACTGGTGGGACGCCTGCTACCTGCCAAACAAGGACCAGGTGATCATGCTCGGCACGGGCGTGTTCCAGTACCTGCCCTGCGAGGACGGCAACATGCCGATGGCCGTCGCGTACCGCGTGGACCGCAAGACGGGCGAGGTGCGCCAGCTCACGTACGAGCAGGACAGCGACTACACGCCCACGATCACGCACGACGGACGCGTCCTCTACACGCGCTGGGAATACTCCGACCAGCCGCACTACTGGAGCCGCGTCTTGATGACGATGAACCCGGACGGCGTGGGACAGCTCTCCGTGTGGGGCTCCAACTCGTTCGTGCCCACGTTCTTCTACTGCGCGCGCACGGTGCCGGGCGACCCGCACCTCATCACGATGATCGGCGGCGGACACCACGACCGCGCCGAGGTGGGGCGCTTCTTCCAGATCGACCCCACGCTCGCGCGCGCCTACCCGTTCCGCTACGATCCGCCGGACCGCGACTGGGGCCCCGCGCGCCACACGCTGCGCATCCCCACCGTGGTGTACCCGAAGGAGAAGACCGGCATGGTGCACGAATTCCCGGGCTGGGGCAAGGACGTGGAGGGCGACATGGCCGACCCCTACACGATGAACCAGTTCGCGCGCGGCAAGTACTACTTCTCGCATCCGTGGCCGCTCGACGCGAAGTACAACCTCGCGACCGTCAAGGCCGCGCCCGACGCGCTCATGGGACTCTACCTCGTGGACGTGTTCGACAACGTCACGCGCATCGCGGAGGCTGACGACGGCCTCTACGTGGAGGCGATCCCGTTCGTGCCGCGGAAGCGTCCGCCGATCATCCCCGACCGCTCCGACCTCTCGAAGAAGACGTGCTCCGTACACGTGGCCGACATCTACAACGGCCCGGGCCTCAAGGGCATCCCGCGCGGCACGGTGAAGAAGATGCGCCTCTTCAGCTACCACTACGCCTACCACAACACGGGCGGGCACTCGATGACGGGACACGTGCGCGGACGCGGCGCGCCGTACAACGAGCGCGTGGAGTCGAGCTGGGACGTGAAGCGCATCCTCGGCACGGTGGACATCGAGGCGGACGGCAGCTGCTGCTTCGAGATGCCGTGCAACACGCCGATCTCCGTGCAGCCGCTCGACGAGAAGGGCCAGGCCGTGCAGCTCATGCGCAGCTGGATCGTGGGCATGCCGGGCGAGCGCGTGTCGTGCACGGGCTGCCACGAGGACAACCGCTCCTCCGTGCACACGAAGCGCACGATCGCGGACGAGAAGTACTTCAAGGGGCAGATCCAGCAGATCAAGCCGACCGACGCGGACGGACTGCGTCCGTGGGACTTCGCGAACGAGATGTGGCCCGTGGTGAAGAAGTACTGCCTCTCGTGCCACGGCGATCCCGAGAAGGCGCCGATCGCGAAGCAGGACCAGGGCGGCAGCGACGAGAAGGATCCGGCGAAGCTCTCCGGCCGCCGCCTCGTGATGAACGACGCGCCGCACGCCTACTGGATGCTCCATCCGTACATTCGCCGCCCCGGTCCCGAGAGCGAGGAGACCATGTTGCCGCCGATGGACTACCATGCGTCGACGAGTCCGCTCGTGCAGATGCTCCGCAAGGGCCACCACGGCGTGAAGATGGCGCCGGAGGACTGCCTCAAGATCTACGAGTGGATCGACCTCAACGCGCCGTACCACGGCAAGTGGAATCCGCCCGCGATCACCGATCCCGCGAAGGACCGTTTCGTGAAGGCGGTGATCCCCGACCAGGCCGCGCGCCGTCTTGAGACGCAGAAGCGCTGGGCGCGCATCGACGACAGCCCCGAGGACGAGTACGCGCGCTACGCGGCCGTCGTCTCGAACCGCGTGGTGAAGCCCGTGGCGCCGGCTGCGTGCGCGAAGCCCGCACCCGCGCCGAAGCTGAAGGGCTGGCCGATGAGCGTCTTGGAGAGCGCGGACGCGCAGCTCGGCGCGATCTGGGACATCGCGCCCGTCACCACGAAGACGCTCGTCCTGGGCGCGGGGCAGTCGCTCACGTTCCGCCGCATTCCCGCGGGCGCATTCGTGATGGGCAGCGCCGACGGCTATCCCGACGAGCGTCCGCAGGCCGTCGTGCGCATCGCGAAGCCGTTCTGGATCTCCGAGATGGAAATCCAGAACCAGCAGTACAACGTGTTCGACCCCGAGCACGACTCGCGCTACCAGGACGAGTTCGGAAAGGACCACGTGTTCCCCGGCCACATCGGCAACCACCGCCGGCAGCCCGTCGTGCGCGTGACGTGGAACGACGCGATGCGCTTCTGCGCGTGGCTCTCGAAGACGTGCAACGTGAAGGCCACGCTGCCAACCGAGGCGCAGTGGGAATGGGCCGCGCGCGCGGGCACCGACACGCCGTTCCCATGGGGCGGTTGTGACGACGACTACACGAAGTTCGCGAACTTCGCCGACCGCGACGTGCGCTTCCAGGTAGTCGGCTTCGACGGCGGCGGCAACATCCGCAAGCGCAAGCCGTTCGCGATCTGGCAGAACTATCCGTTGCACGACGAGCGCTGGGAGGATGACTGGTTCAACCTCAACTTCGTCGGTCGCGGGAACTGCAACCGCTGGGGTCTCTACGACATGCACGGCAACGCGGCGGAGTGGACGCGCAGCGACTACGCGCCGTATCCGTACGTCGACGGCGACGGACGCAACGATGGAAAGACATCGACGAAAAAGGCCGTGCGCGGCGGATCCTTCGCGTCGCGTCCGCGCGACGGCACGAGCTCGTACCGCCTCGGATACGACATGTGGCAGACCGTTTTCGACGTCGGATTCCGCGTCGTTCTTGAAGAGGAATGAGGCGCATCCGCAAATAAAAGGGCAACGCCAAAAATGGGAATTTTCCGTCCGTGGAAACGGGCGGAAAATTTTTTTGCATCTGTTGACATTTTAGGTTTGCATGAGGGGAAAAAATATCGTATCATATGCGCAGACAAGCGGAGTCTGCGCCGACGTTCGGCGCGCCGTGAGTCAACAAAAAAAAGGATACGAAGAAATGGCTACTGCAAAGAAGGCCCCCGTGAAGAAGGCTGCCGCGAAGAAGGCTGCCCCTGCGAAGAAGGCGTGCGCGAAGAAGTGCTGCGCGAAGAAGGCTCCTGCCAAGAAGGCGGCGCCTGCTAAGAAGGCAGCTCCTGCTCAGAAGGCAGCTCCCGCGAAGAAGGCCCCTGCGAAGAAGGCCGTGAAGAAGGCTCCTGCGAAGAAGGCCGCGAAGAAGTAAGAATCCCGCGCAGTTCCCAAAACTGCTAGAGCTTGCCCGTGCCGATCGGCGGGCAAGCTCTTTTTTGACGGAAGGCGAGAACATGGGCAACGTCGTTTTTCTGGGAGTCGAGGGCTCCGGCAAGACCACGCTCGCGATGGCGCTGACGAAGGCGTTTGCGCGTCATGCGGACGAAGGGTGGTACCTTCGTCCCGAGGGACGCGGCGCGTACAACTTCGCGACGGTCGCGCCCGACGATTTCTCTGTCGACGGCTTTCCGGCGCAGACCTCCGCCGCGCGCGAGATGACGTGGGTGATTTCGCGCGATGGCGCTGACATGGGCGGCATGCGCATCCTCGACTACCCCGGCGAGATCTACCGCCTTGCCTTTCTCTCGCCCGAAGACGAGGCCGACCCCGAGGCGTTCCGCGCGCGCATGGCGGCGAACGCGGAAGAGCTCGACGTGCTCAACCGCGCGATCGAGGAGGCCGAGAGCCTCTACGTGCTTTTCAACTTGCAGGACGCGCTCAACCTGCGCGGCGACGACGCGAACCGCAGCGCGGTGTGGGTGACGAACGAATGCCTCAAGCGCCTCAAGGCGCTTCCCTCGAAACCGCGCGTGACGCTCGTCTTCACGCAAGTCGACCGCTACCAGACCGAAGACGATTTCCTCCATTCGTTCACGCCCGCCGAACTCGACCTCATCGGCCACGACCATCCCGACGTGGACTGGATGATGGTGAGCGTGCTCGTGCCGCCCGATTCCGAGTTCGGCATCGACGCCTTCGTGCGCCGCGTGACGGGCCTCGGCGGGTTCGGCGTGCCCGACGGACGTCCGCGCCAACGTGCCGCCGCAGGTGGCGCGCTCGCGCGCCTCGCCGCCCAGCGAAAAGGGGAGGGTCG
>JAFRNO010000723.1 GCA_017430155.1 Kiritimatiellia bacterium
ACTGGACGCTCGACAAAAGGCTTGTCGGGCAGCGCGCGGGCAAGAGGATCCAGCAGTTCATCGCCTCGTCGCCGCGGCGGCGTTTCTCGCGGAAGGACTCCAACGGCGCGTTCCTGGCGATCCTCGACCGTTCGCACACGTGCCCGGACTGGGAGTCGCTCCTCTCGCTCGGGCCGTCCGGCATCGTCGCCCGCGCGCAGGAGCGCCTGAAGACGGCGAAGAACGGGGACGAGGAGGTGTTCCTCAAATGCGTGGCCGAGCTGTACAAGGCGTTCTCGCGCCTGCTCGTCCGCTGGGGTAATTTCGCCGAGAAGAAGGGCAAGACCGCCGTCGCGGCCGCGCTGAAGGCGGTGGCGGAGCGTCCGCCGCGCACGCTCCGCGAGGCGCTGCAGCTCGCGCTGGTCTACGACCACTGCCAGGAGATGGAGGGCGAGCTCGTCCGCAACCAGGGCCTCTTCGACCGCCTCTACATCGACTTCTACCGGCGCGACCTCGCGGAGGGGCGCGAGACGCGCGAGTCCGCGAAGGCGCTCGTGCGCGACTGGTTCCTGCGCCTCTACTCCCTCAACTCGGGCAATCCCGGCAAGAACATCGGCCTCGGCGGGTACGACGCGGCGGGCAAGCCCGTCTGGAACGAACTCACCGAGATCGCGTTCGAGCTCCACTACGAGCTGGCGAACCCCAGCCCGAAGCTGTCGTACCGGTTCGGCAGGAACACGCCGCGCGAGCAGCTGGAGAGGGTGGTGCGGTGCATCGCCGACGGGCGCACGAGCGTGGTGTTCGCGAACGACGACGTGCTGGGCGAGTCCTTCCGCCGCCGGGGCAAGACGCCGGAGGACATCGCGAACTACGTGCTGATCGGCTGCTACGAGCCGGGGATCATGGGACGCGAGATCATCGCGTCGATGTCCTGCCAGATCAACCTCGTCAAGCCGCTGGAGGCCGTGTTCAACAACGGACGCGACTTCGCCGGCTTCCGCGTGGGGCCGGACTGCGCGCTGCCGCCGGACGCGGCGGCGTTCGAGAGGGAGTACCTGCGCCAGACGGACGCGGTGCTCGAGAGGATGTTCGCCGCCACGCGCTTCCTGGAGGAGCACTGGTGCGACCTCAACCCCTCGCCGTTCCTTTCCGGCGCCTACCGCGACTGCATCGCGAACGCGGCGGACATGTCGCTCGGCGGCGCCAAGTACAACCAATCGGGCTGCGTCTGCCTCGGCCTGCCGACGGTGGCCGACTCGCTCGCCGCCATCCATTACCTCGTGGACGAGGCGAAGCTCGTGACGATGTCCGAGCTGGGCGACGTCCTGCGCGCGGACTGGAAGGGCCGCGAGGAGTTGCGCCTGAAGGCCGTTCGGAGCGCGCCCAAGTGGGGCAACAACGACGACCGCGCGGACCAGTACGCCCAGCGCGTGCAGCGCGCAGTCGCCCGGCGCGTGAACGCCGCGCCGAACGGGCACGGCGGCACGTACCAGGCCGGGTTCTGGACGATCGACCTCGACAAGGTGACGGGACAGTTCTGCGCCGCCACGGCGGACGGACGCCACGCGGGCGACCTCATCGCGCGCAACAGCTCCGCGACGGCCGGCTGCGGACACGAGGGCCCCACGGCGCTCATGCTTTCGAGCGCGAAGCTCGACCTCGCCGACGCGCCCGACGGACACGTCCTGGACGTGATCCTCCCCATGTCCCTCGCGAAGCGCACGGACGGCGTGGCGACGGTCGCCGCCATGATCCAGAGCTACTTCAGCGCGGGCGGGCAGTGCCTCAACATCAACTGCTTCGACGCCGCGCTCCTCCGCGACGCCATGGCGCATCCCGAGAAGTATCCCGACCTGCAGGTGCGCGTGTGCGGCTGGAACGTGCGGTGGAACAGCCTGTCGCGCTGGGAGCAGGAGCATTTCCTTCGCACGGCACTCGCGCAGGAAGGCCGCTGAGCGACTTGTCCTTAGCTGAGCTTGCCGTGCAGGCGGCGGTAGGAGCCGGTCGTCAAAGTTCGCCGACCTTCAGCTCGACGAACAGGACGGCGTTGGCGGGCAGGTCGGCAGAAAGGGAGATCGAGCCGTCGGTGGCCGGGAGAAGGGGGGCGGTGACGTGTTTCAGTTGCGCGCAGGGGCGCAGACGTGGCTCGATCTCTTTCCTGAAGAACGCCCGGTCTTCTGCGGCGGACAAGCCGCACGAACTGGCCGTGGCGGGATCGTCTGGCGACCAGAAGAAACGCTCGTCGCCGATGTTCAGCCTCTTGCGTTCGGCGCGCCACTCGTCGAACCAGTTCGCGTCGTCGTCCACGACGCACCGGGTCACGCGTCCCGTGCGGCCTTTCCACGCCGGCGGCGGAACGACGGAGAGGCCGATGCGGGTCGTCCCGGTCGCGAACAGGTCGTTCGTGAACGCGTACGCCATGATCCGCATCGTCGATCCGTCCGGCGAGAGCGCCGCCACGGCATCGGCCTCCACGCCCGGCGCCGCGCTGCCGGCCTTTGAGACGGGCAGGCGCCGCATGCCCTTGAAGCGGGCGCTCTCCCGCGCCACGTGGAAGCTCACGGACGGCAGGCCGTCGAAGAGCGCGTCCGGTCCCGACAGGTATCCCCACGCTGCAAAGTACTCGGCGCCGGAATCGAAAAGCTGCTTCACGATCCGCGCGTCGTATGCAGCCTGGTACGTGTCGCCCACGATGCGCAGCGCGAGGTGGTCGCTCTTTTTGTTGCGTGTCTTCCCGTAGAGGAGCCGGCCCTCGTCCACCGCGTAGAAGAGGTTGGTGAGCCCGGCAGCCTCCGCCGCCTCGCGCAGGCGAGAGATGTCGCGCGGAAGGGGATGACCCGTGGTGAACTTTCCCGGGTACTCGTCGTAGAACGACGCCGTGACAAACCTGAGCGGCAGCTTGCGTTCCGCGGCGTAGCGGATGAACGTGCGTTCGTCCCACAAACCCTCGGTCACGGCCATCGCGTGCACGCCGAACGTCAAGTCGGGCGAGATCGTCCGCGTGAACGCGTCGACCGTCGTTTCGTAGAGACGGCAATAGGCGTGGAAGGTCTTCTCCGCATCCCCCGAGGCGTCCTTGAACCAGCCGCCGTTCTCGAATTCCGTCAGGACCGCGAAGCGCCATTTGAGAAGCTCCTCGCGTCCGAAGGCGTCGAGCAGCGCCTTCGCGCACGCGGCCATGTAGCGGCCGTACGCGGCATAGTCGTCAGGCGGACGGATGTTCATGTGGAACGACCCTCCGTTGTCGTCCGTCGAGAACTTCTGCGGCACGTTGCCGAGCTTCAGGTAGGGTTTCAGGCCCATGCCCACGATGCCCCTGCAGCCGTCCACCAGGCGGGAGAAGTCGTAGTCGTCCAGCACCGAGCGGTCGGCCGGATTGCGGAGGCAGTCCCGCTGCGGGTTGCCGCCGGTGGCGCCCATGACCTCGACGTATTCGGCGAATTCCAAAACGTCGTGCTCGCGGTTACGTTTCGCCGGGTTGAATCTGTTTCTGTCGAGTTGCCAGATCACGAGCGTCTGCTGCGTATTGGGCATCGCACGCCCCGGGCGGGTGGCGTCGACGGTGAATTCCGGGCCGGCGGCAAGGACCGCCGACGCCAACGCGGCGGATGCGAAAAAGGCATGGATTTTCATGGGAGAAAGTATACACCATCCTACGATGGTTTGCAATGACCGCGCGTTTTGCAGAACTTCTACGCCCATGCATTTCGCTGCAACGAACCTCCGCGCGGTGTTGCTCCGGCGGAAGGGATGTGCTATACTATCGGCGCTTTCGGGAATTGATGCCCCCGGTGGGGCTATACAGTGAAAGCCGTCCGGACGGGACCCATGCCTGGAGTGCATGGGATCCTCTTGGGCCGGGTAGCGAGATCCTCCGCTGAAAAACGCGGACGCCACTTCGGTGGATGGCTAGCAGGGCCGATTCCAAACTGCACCGGCGGCGCGTGCCGCCGGTGATGTGCGTACACATCCCGCACGGCGGGAGAAAGGAATCGGTTATGAGTTATGACATCAACATAATGCGGCATGACGGCACTGCGGTGCGTTTACGCAAAAGGCATAATTGCGCAGGTGGCACGTATGCCTTGGGCGGTACGCGCGAAGCATGGTTGAATGTAACGTATAACTACTCGGCAATCTTTGATCGTCTGTTGGGGGAGGACGGAATAAGGACAATCTACGGAATGAACATCAAACAGGCGCGTCCGATTTTGGAAGCTGCAATTGCGAAGCTAGGTGACGCGAAGCCGGATGCCGACTATTGGAAAGTGTGCGACGGCAATGCCAAAAAGGCATTGCAGGACTTGGTTGAGCTCACTGATCTGGCAATTGCCAACTATCCTGATGATGAAATGCTGTGGGATGGCGATTGAACGTGATCACGTGGCGTGAAGAACCCGCAAATCGTGAGAAAGGAAAAGCGCATGAGAATACGGTTGGACGAAGTGCATTATGAGATGATGCACCGTTATGAGGTGAATAGCGGCAGGTACAACATCTTGCCGAGTGGATTCAGCATAGAAGAGAGCATCAGCGCGTATTACGAAAATGATGTACACGGTTATCGCCTCATGGTAACTCGGACGATGGACGGACAAATGTCATTCACAAGTGACTTTCCAAGAGAAACCGGGGAGGCATACACTTCATTGCAGGATGCAAAAGGCAGTGAAAGCTATAAGGGATTTGTAGCTCTGGTAAGGCGTATGAACAAATACAGGCGTGAAGCAAACGCGGCCTTGACTAATCCAGTCAAGGCAAAACGCAAAGTTGATTTGGCAGATGTCTTTACAACGATTGAAAAAGTGTTCCAGGAGAACGTTTCGTGAAGAAGCCGGAAATGAAGAACGGTGAAATAATCGTGCACGCGCCACAGGGAGGCCGTTTGATGGCCGAGTTTTTGGTATACTATTGCCCAGAAAGCGAATGACGAATGAACGGCAAATCGACAGATAGCGCCCTTGCGCGCGACATTCTGGAATTGAACATTCCAGAAGAGGTGAGCGCCTTTGGAGAAATGGTGCAGCAGATTGTTTTTAGAAAAGGTTGGTAAAGGCGTTCAAGTGGATTCGCCATGCAATTAGCTGATCAGATTGGAGAATCATGACATTTCGAATATTCATTTCTTCCGTTCAGGACGAATTCGCCGAGGAGCGACGCAGGCTCAAGGAGTGGTTGACGACCGATCTCTTTGTCTCGCGCTTTGTTGAAAGCGTGTTCCTCTTTGAGGATGTACCGTCTCGTGGTAAGCCGCCGCAGGAAGTCTTTCTCGATGAGGTGAAATCGTCCGACATTTACATTGGCCTCATTGGCAGCCAATACTATGGCAAGGCAAGCATGGAGCGCGGCATTTCCGCGACGGAGCAGGAATACGACGCGGCAGGGGCGGTCGATTGCGAACGGTGGGTTTATCTGAAAGCCGTCGACAAACGCGATGCAAAGGCGGTGGCATTCGTGTCGCGCGTGAACCGGGATGTCACGCGCACGATGTTTGAGACCTTTGAGGATCTGAAGTCTGCGGTGTACGCAAGTTTCGTGGCGTTTCTTGATCGGCGCGAGTTGATTAAGGTTGGTGATTTCGACAAGTCCGTCTGCCGTGAAATGACCTCTTCGGACATTTCAGACGAGACGGTCACGTGGTACTTGCGCGAGATGTCGTATCGCAAGCGGAAGGCCGCATTGCCGATCACCACCACTGCCGATGAGTTGTTTACGCGCCTCGGTCTGATGAAGGGCGACCGCTACACGTGGGCCGCAGCGCTGTGTTTTTCGAGGAACCCGCAACAATGGAGCTACC
>JAFRNO010000724.1 GCA_017430155.1 Kiritimatiellia bacterium
GGACGGCAGCGCGTACTTCAAGGCGCCCGCGCTGAGGTCGCTCTTCTTCGTGGCGCTCGACGCGGAGGGGCGCGCCGTGAAGCGCATGCAGAGCTTCACACAGGTGATGCCCGGCGAGAAGCAGGGATGCGTGGGTTGCCACGAGAACAAGACGGAGAACACGGTGCGGCGCGCGGCCACGGTCTCGAAGGCGCTCGCACGCGGACCGTCCGAGATCGACCCGTCCGGACTCGCCTTCGACGTCGCCGACTTCCCGCGCGACGTGCAGCCCGTACTCGACCGCGCCTGCACGAAGTGCCACAACCCCGACAGGCGCTGCGCCAACGTGGACCTCTCGGGCGACCACGGCCCGATGTTCTCGATGGCCTACTACAACCTTATCGCCCACAACCAGGTGCTCGACGGGCGCAACTCGTCCCAAAGCGACTGGCCGCCCTACGCGCGCGGCAGCGGCGGCAGTCCGCTCATGGAGAAGATTTCCGGCCGACACCACGGCGCCGTCGTCACGCCCGCCGAGCGCAAGGTAATCATGATGTGGTTGGACGGTTCGGCGCCGTACCCCGGCACGTACGGCGCCCTCGGCTGCGGCTCGATCGGCGGCTACCACCAGAACAAGCAGGTCGTGAACAACGACCGCACGCGCGCGGCCTCAGTCGCCGCGAACGCCGTCATCGCCCGCCGCTGCGACTCGTGCCACACGGGCGCCACGCGGCTGCCGCACTACCTCTCCGACGAGAACGGCATCAGCTTCTGGACGCCGGACTGGAACGACCCGCGTCTCAGGAAGTGGCACCGGCACCTGCTGTTCAACTTGACGCATCCGGAGAAGTCGCTCTTCCTCAAGGCGCCGCTCGCGAAGTCGGCGGGCGGCTTCGGCATGGGCAAGGACGGCAAGTCGGTGTTTGCGAGCGCCGACGATCCCGACTACAAGGCCATTCTCGCGATGATCCAGGACGGCAAGGCCGTTCTGGAGAAGGTGAAGCGCTTCGACATGAAGGGGTTCCGTCCCCCCAAGCCCTACATCCGCGAGCTGAAGCGCTACGGCGTGCTGCCCGGTTCGTTCGACGACGAGAAAGACCCCATTGATCCGTACGAGACAGACAGGCTCTACTGGGCGCTCGACTGGACTTCGCTCAGGTAAGTTGCCTGGAAAATGGAAAGATGCAAATGAACATGAAGAAATCGATGATCCTCTTGCTGGCGGCGGCGTTGCTGTCCGTCACGCAGACCGCCTGCCGGTCAACTCCGTCCTTGGCGGGCACGCCGCCCGACATGTGGCACATCCCCAAGGTCAAGGTGGCGCTCTACCTCGACGTCGGTTGCAAGGGCGGTGGCGTGATCCACTGGGCGCAGCTGTTGCAATCCTCGCCCGAGGTAGCGTGCACGTTCATCAACGCCGAGGACGTGCAGACCGGGAAGCTCAAGGACTTCGACGTGCTCGTGATGCCCGGCGGCGGAGGGTACGAGCGGTACGGCCAGTTGGGCGAGGAAGGTTTCGAGAAGATCCGCAAATACATTCGCGAGGGCGGAAAATACTACGGCGTGTGCGCGGGCATCGCGCTGGCGCTCAACGACCCGAAGAGGCTCCGCCTCATCCCCTACACGCGCGAGAAAAATCCGGTGCGCGGCGGATTTTCTGGGGCGGTGAAGCTGAACGCGCGCGCGGAGGAGCTGTTGGGCGTGCCGGCGGGGACGCGTTACTTCCGTTACCACGACGGTCCGCTGCCCGCGAAGGGCGACCCCGTGCCCGATTCCGAGTACGAGGTGCTCGCGACGTTCGACAGCCATGTGATGCAGAAGGGCAAGTCCGTCACGCCCATGTACGGGATGCCGGCCATGATCTACGGACGCTACGGCAAGGGCAAGGTGCTCGTGACCGTGATGCATCCCGAGTACTACCCCTCCACGCACGATGTGCTGGGGGCGGGCTTCAAGCCGCTCGTGGGGCGGCCCGTCACGTTCACGTACCCGAAGAAGACGGCGCGTCCGCTGCGGGTGGTCTACTACGCGGGCGAGATCGATGGTCAGGGCGACACGCGCAAGACGGTGGAGGAGGCGGTGTCGCTCGCGGCGCGTCCGGACGTGGACGTGACGTTCGTCTCCGGCGAGCAGATCGCGGAGGGGGCGCTCGACCATGCCGACGCGCTGGTCATCCCCGGCGGGCAGCAGAAGGGCATGTGGCGCGCGGCGCGTCCGCTGATCGAGCAGTTCAAGGCGTCCGGACATCCCGTCCATACGACCTGTGCGTCGGTGTTGGGGAATGTCGTCCCGTCCGGTACCGGCATTTAAAATCCTGTTGAAAGGGTATTCCATCCTGCCATAAGTTGTGGTATACTATTCGCTCCCATGGATAAATTGGAAGAAACAGACGAGCTGCGGCTTGATTTCACGAAACTGGAGAAAGTGGGCGGTCAGGTTGCGACCACCCGCGCCTCCGGCGCGTCGTCATGCGACCCGGGCGTGATTCCCGTGGCCGTGCAGAACGCGGATACGAAGGAAGTCATCCTCGTTGCCTACACGAACGAGTTCGCGATGAAGGAGTCCTTCGCGAAGCGCAAGCTCGTGCTGTGGTCGACGAGCCGCAACAAGCTCTGGTTCAAGGGCGAGACGAGCGGCGAGACGTTCGACCTCCTGGAGGCGTACGTCAACTGCGAGCAGAACTCGCTTCTCTACGTGGTGCGTCCCTGCCGCGGCGGCATCTGCCACACCAAGGACGCCGCGGGCTCGCCCCGCAACTGCTATTATCGCAGAATTGACCTCGACACGCTGAAGTTGTCGTTTGTCGATTCTCTTGGAAAAGAAACGGTCTGATTGAAAGGTTAAAGAAATGTCGTTCTTCATTGGTCTCTTGTATGTCGTTGAAGTCATCGTGTGCCTTCTGCTCGCGCTAGTCGTGATGCTCCAGAAGCCGAAAGAGGGCGGTCTCGGCGGCGCCATCGGCGGCGGCATGAGCGAAGCCGTCTTCGGCGCGGACGCCAGCAACGTGCTCATCAAGGTGACGGTTTGGCTGGGCTCGATCTTTCTGGTCAACACCCTGCTCCTTGCCCGGTTGACGACCGTGGGGCATTCCAGCAAGTCTGTCATGGGCGACGTCTCGGATTCCAAGCCCGCCCAGGAACAGCAAGTTCCTGCAGCGCCAGCTCCCGCCGCGCCGTTACCTGCCGTGGAAGATCTTCCGGCTCCTACTGAGGCCCAGCCTGCCGCCGACGCGAAGCCGAAGGCTGACGCGAAGGCCCAGCCTGCCGCCGAC
>JAFRNO010000725.1 GCA_017430155.1 Kiritimatiellia bacterium
AGCCATCCGAATACGCCTTCCACGCCGCGCGCGCACCGGCCACGCCGCCCTTCCCGTAGAGGCGTTCCGCGAGACGGTCCAGCACCGGCCCCGTTCCCTCGCCCTTGCGGTAGTCGGCGAAGATGGAGAGGTTCGGCGTGGGCGCGCTGCCAAGCGACCACGAGAGCATCACGCCGTCCACGCCCGACTCCGCCAGGTTGCGCACGTGCTCCGCCACGAGGTCCATCACCGGCACGTACGGCACGGCGCTCATCTCCCACGTGAGCGCGGCCTGCACCTTCGCGGCGGTCTTGAGTCCGCGCCCCTTCGCGGCGGTCCACAGCTCGCGCGCCGCGTCGCTCGGACCGGGCGAGGAGAGCGAGTATTCGTTGATGGCGGACTTCACGCCGCCGCGGTTGGTCGGCACGCCCCGTTCGCTCACCGTCATCACGCGGCAGCCCGCCGGCAGGCGTTCCGCGATGGCGAGGCGGTCCTTCATCGGCCAGCCCCAGTCCCAGCAGATGACCTCGGCATTCGGGTCACCCGCCTTCACGCCCTCGGAGATCGTGCGGTTCACCTCCGCCACGATGTCCACGACCGTGCGGTCCTTGCAGCGCGAGCAGGTCTTCTTCCCCCCGCGCGAGGCGCAGTTGGTGAGGTTCTCGCTCATCGTGATCGTGAACACGCCGCCGAGTCCGGGCACCTGCGAGAAGATCGACTTGAGGGAGTCCCGCAGCCACCGGCGCGTCTCGGGACACGACGTGCAGCGCGCGTAGCCGAGGCCGTCATGCGTGCGCTTCGCCCCGCGCGCCTCCATGCGCCCGGGCTTCTCGAAGAACGCGTCGTCCTGCGCCCGCGGCTCGTTCACGTAGAGGTACACCTTGATGCCGTACTTCGCCGCGCGCGCCACGAGCTTCTTCAGGTTCGCGATGCGCCGCTCGCTCCCCTCGCCGAACTCGGGATACGCCGGATCGCGCGCGAGGGTGGAGAGCACGGTGTGCAGCCACACCGCGTTCACCCCGTTCTCCGCGAGCCGTGCGAGCAGCCCCTCGGGATAGGAGCCCACTTCGTCGTCTCCCAGCGGGTCGCCGTAGTCGGCGAAATACGAGAAGATCAGCCGCAGGTCAAAGGGGGGAGGTGTGCCCTTGTCGCGGCCGTACTCGACAGCTCCCCCACGAAACTGAACCGCGGCTCCTCGGGCGCGAGCGGCACGATATCCTCCTCTTTCAGCGTGCGTGCGATCGCGAGACGGCGTGTGCGTCCCTTGGCCGCCACCTCCGGCGAATAGACGATCGGCGGACAAAGCGGCTTCGTGTTGCCGAGCTTCACGAAGAGGAAGTCGTCCTCGGTGAGCGAATAGGCGAGCTCCGCGCGCGTCATGTCGACCACCTTCAGCAGCTGGTCGTACGGCAGGAGGTGCCAGTTGCGGCGCACCACGGTGATGTAGCCCTTGCGCCGCCAGAGCGGCGAGACCGCGGGCTGCGGCACGGGCAGGCCCATCTCGGCGGCCACGCCCTCCAGGTCGGCGCGCGACGCGCCGATCGCGGATGCGAGGCGGTCAACGGGCACGACCGGCCAGTTACGCCACACGTAGGCGCTCAGCGCGTCGGGGAATGGCGCGCACGTGACCGCCGCGTGTTTGCCGTCCTCGCCCGGCAGACGCACCTCGTCCGCTGCCGCCAGCGCCGCCACGAGCGCAACTACAACCAAGAATCCTTGCTTCGTCTTCATCATACTGATCCTTTCATCTGGACAGACGAGCAAGATTATACCACAAGCCCCCCGTTCTGCGGGGCATTATGGCGTTTTCATTCCATTGGCGATCAGCGCGTCAAGGGCGTTGACGACCTTCACCAAAGACGGTGGAAGCGTCTCGCACGGCACGACCTCTCCCTTTAGGATCGGCTCCGAATAGCGGATCTTGACGAACCGGTTGCGCCAGGCAAAAACAAGCGTGATTGACTGATGGGACTGAGGCGAATTAGGGAACTTCATCGTATACGACGTCCAGAGGCAGGTGAGACCGCTGCTCCGCAGCTTCCCCTCAACCAGCATGCCCAACTGTTTGACGTCCTTGTAGTATCCATACTGCTCCGCAAGTTTCACGCCGGCCTTCGCCTCCCTCGCCTGTTCCGTGACTTTGGCGTTCACGCCGTCTTTCATCGGTTCGCCGTCGCGCGTGAAAATGTAGAGGTCGACGTGCTTTCCCCCCGATCCCCGCGCACGACTCTCATCCGAATCGTACCTGAGCGAATAATCGAGATCTCCGCTTTGAAACGTCGTGCGCGAACTCATGGACAGGTCGCCGAGTCGTTCCGGAAACGTGACGCGCAGGACAGGATCGGACCACGTCCGGCACGCGCGACTCGTGTTGGGCGGCTGTTTTCCGCCATCAGCGGCCATCACACCACACGCGACGGCCAGAATCAGTCCTAAGCAGATTTTCTTCTTCATGTTCATGTTTTTCCTTTCTGTTACTTGGTTAGACGACTCTCGCCCCGGAATCTGACTTGACAAGACCCAGAAAATGTCCGAGAACGTCCCCTACGATCTGAATTGGGCACAGAGTTCGGCGCGCGTGGCCGTGCCGGTCGTCCGAAGTTTCTTGATCGTCACGGCCGAGGCCGCGCAGGCGAGCGTGGCCGCGTCAACGAGCGGGAATCCGGCCGCCGTCGCGCACGCGAGGCAGGAGAGGAACGTGTCGCCCGCGCCGCAGAAGTCGATCTCGCCCGTGACCTTGCACGCGGGCACGTGCGTCACGCGCGCGCTCTCCGAGACGTAGCATCCCTTCTCACCCGCCGTGACGATCGCCGGACGTCCCGTGCGGACCTCCAGCAGCTTCGCAAGCTTTTCGAAGTCGGTCGGTTTGACCTTCCCCTTGAACACGCGCGACGCCTCGATTTCGTTGGGTTTCACGATTGCGTTCGAATAGAGCCCGATCCGGTCACGGCTGTCCACGATCACCCGCAGCCCGGCCTCGCCCAGCTCGCAAATCCGGTCGCGCACCGCCTCGGTGATGCAGCCGAACGGCATCTGGTCGCACACGCAGAGCACGTCGATCTTCTTCGCCACCTTGTCGAGGAGCGTCAGGAGTTTCTTCTCCGTGGCGTCGGCAAGCGGCTCGTAGTTCGTGAAGTCGAGGCGCGGGTCCTCGTACACGACATTCTCGGCGTATCCCTTCCGGAGCGGCTTGATGTAGGTGTTCGTCACGCGCGCGCGATCGGTGACGACGCCCGAGGCATCGGCGCCGGCCCGTTCCAGCAGGCCCTTCAGCGCGAGCCCGCGCCAGTCGTCGCCGAACACGCCGAGGGCGTACACCTTCTTCGGCTCCAGCGCGAGCACGTTCATCGCCACGTTACCCGCGCCGCCGGGCGAAAGGCGCTCCTGCACGATCGGCAGCGGGAAATGCGGCGTCTCGCGCGAGAGCTCGCTCTTCGTCATGTCGGCGTGCCAGTAGACGTCCAGGCAGAAGTCGCCGATCACGCCGATCCGCCCCTTGCCCAGTTTGCCGAGGTCGTATTTCATCACACGAGTCCTTTCTTCTTGAGTTCCTTCCAGAGATTTGCAATCGTCTCCTTGTGGTCGCCGACGAAGTGCCAGCCCTTGCCGCCGCAGGAGACTGGACGGTTGACGATGTTCTTGCGCGGACGGTAGTAGTAGTTCGGGTCCTCGTAGCCGATCTTGCAGCGATAGTCGCCGAGCGGCTTGAGGTCGAAGTCCGCCGTCGTGATCTTGAACGTCGGATGGCCGAGATTGCGGCTGATGGAGAGCGCCTTCAGGAACACCTCCGGTCCGATCACCGCCGATCCGAAGTTGAGGAACGCGCCGCCGTCGAGCTGCGAGATGGCGTTGCACATCGTGTGGAAGTCGCGACCCGAGGTGACGCCGATCGCGCCGAAGTCCACGATCGGATGCTGGTGGATGATGTCCGTGCCGAGCGCGATGTGGTAGGTGGCCGGGATGCCGAAGGTCCACGCCTTGTAGAGCACGCACTGCTCACGGTACGGGAAGAGCTCCTTGTGCGCGTCGATGTAGCGCGCAAGCGACTCGCCGTAGCCGTAGCCCGCCGCCACTCCCTGCTGA
>JAFRNO010000726.1 GCA_017430155.1 Kiritimatiellia bacterium
CCTGCGGATCCCGACGATTTCGGGCACACCTTCTGGGAGGCGCCTTCGTCGATCGGGAAGCATCCCGATGCGATCCGCCGTGCGCACGAATTGGGAATCGGCGTCTTCCCCTACACCGAGGTATGGGGCATGCGTCAGTTTTTGCCCACGGCTGCGGACGGCTCGCATCCGCCGGTGGCTGCGCGTCTTGCCGAACTGGAAGGGTGGGCTGCGCAGACGAACTCGGGGAAGGTCTGGTTTGACTCTCCACGCGAAGAGGCCGCGCGCGCCTGCCTCAACTCCATGCCGACGAAGCCGGACGGCTCATACGCGTACATGGAAGACCACTACGACAACTGGACGACGTGGTGGCGCACGAATCCCGACCCGCGTCTTGCGAAGCCGAACCGTTGCTCGATCTGCTGGGACTACACGCTCGCGCCGCATCTCGACGAGATCGACGGCGTGTACCTTGATTCGATCTCCTACGGTTTCGCGGCCGACTTCCGCAACGTGCGTCCCCAGCATCTGGCCGTGTTCGACGCGCCGCTCGTCTACGACCTGGACACCCTCCGCCCCTGCACGGACGGCATGCAGCACATGACGGTCTTCGTCGGGTGGCTCGCCGGCAAGCTTCATCCGAAGGGCAAGCGCCTCTTTGGCAATACGTTCGGTATCTCCCACCGCTTCAACGCCACGAATCTCGACGTCTTCGGCTGCGAGGTGGGGAGCTGGGGGTCGAAGCCGTGCGAGAAGTTCCTGCATTCGGTGATCACCGACGCGCATGCCTGCGAACAGCGTTTCTTCGCGTACCGCCGGCCCGTCTCCAACCTGCTGCAGGAAGGGAACTGGGAGCGCCTCTGCAAGGAGGTGACGCACCGCGGCATGGAGATGTACATCGAGAACCAGATGTTCTACGGCTTCTACCCGGCGGTGAGCACGATCGGCGGCGAGGAGAAAAAAGGATATAGCGGCTGGCGGCGCTACTTCGACGCGAACAAGCGGTACGAGCGCGACCGCGATCTCTTCAAGGCGGCAATTCCCGTTATCCGTCGTCTCAACCGCGCGGGGTGGCAGCCCGAGACGCTCATGCGTGCAAACGCGGCAAACATCTGGATCGAGCGGTATGGCGAACCGGGCGCCGCGGGCGAATGTCTCTTCACCGTGCGCAACGCCTCTGCAAAGGAAGTGGATGCCATTTTGACGCTGGAGTTCTCCGCCAATTCGCTCACGCCAATCTGGCACGGTACCGGAATCTCGCAGTCCGAAAAGAATCGCTTTACCATCCGCCTCGCCCCGTGGAAAACCGCCGTCTTTAAGGCGGAATGAACAATAAGCCGTAAAAATATGCAAGATGCTAGATTTCATGTCCTAAAAATATGCATGTTATGAACCTTTCGCCGTGTAAAATATGCTAATTGACCATGTGTGCAGGATGTGGTAATATATTTGCAATTAATTTTCTGGATAATAGGCATGATAGAACTGAAACGACAATTCTACGATTTTCTTGTTGGTTGGAAAGCCGACAAGAAGCGGGAGTGTCTTCTTGTCAAGGGGGCGCGGCAGATTGGCAAGACATTCATCATAGAGAAGTTCGGACGCGAGAACTACGAGAGTTTCATTGAGATCAACTTCATTGAGGAGCCAGAGTTCGCCTCCGTGTTTGATGGAGCCCTTGATGCGGATTCCATCTGCTCGGGCATTTCCGCGATACGGCCGGATGTTCGTTTCATCCCTGGACGAACATTGATATTTCTCGACGAGATACAGGAATGTCGGGATGTGAGGACGGCATTCAAGTTTCTCGCGCTGGACGGACGGTACGATGTCGTGGCGTCCGGTTCGCTTCTTGGCATCAAGTACAAGCGAAAGCGCAAGGACAAAGAGCCGAAGTCGGTGTCGGTCGGCTTTGAACGCCAAGTGACGATGCATTCGCTGTCGTTTGAGGAATTTCTGTGGGCAAAGGGTTATCAGCCGCTGCAGATTGAACAGCTTCGCGAATATTTCATTCGTCGCGAGCCCGTGCCAGAGGTTGTCAACGAAAAGTTCCATGCCTTGATGCGCGAGTATGCCGTCGTAGGCGGCATGCCGGAGGTCGTGAGCGGTTACATCGAGAATCGTCACTTCGGCGACGTGCAACGGACGCAGGAGAAGATCCTCGTGGCGTACATTGACGATATCCACAAGTATGCGGACGCCGTTGACGTTCCGAAGATCGAAAGGTGCTTCCGGGCGATGCCGCTCATCCTCGCCAAGGAGAATCGCAAGTTCAAGTATTCGGAGGTCGAGAAGGGCGCAACGGCGCGGAAGTACCTTTCAAGCGTCGATTGGCTAAAGGATTCGAGCCTAGCCTCATTTGCGGAATGCGTCAATGTTGCGCTACCGGGACTCGCCGGGTATGTCAAGGAAGAGTGGTTCAAGCTCTATCTCTCGGATGTTGGGCTTCTGTGCGCTTCCTACGGGATGCTGACGAAGCGGCAGGTTCTTGACGGCTCGATCAAGGGGACTGTCAAAGGCGGCATATATGAAAACCTTGTCGCTGGCGTCTTTGTACGTAGCGGGATTCCGCTGCGTTACTATCGGAACGACGAAGTGGAGATGGAGTTCGTCGTGGAGGCGAACGACGGGGTCGTCCCGGTCGAAGTGAAGGCGCAGACCGGTCGGACGCTTTCGCTCGACAAGATGCTGGCCGACGATTCGATTCCATACGGCTACAAGCTGACAGGCGGCAATGTAGGCGTCAGCGGCAAGAAGGTCACGCTTCCGCACTACATGGCCATGTTCATTCAACAAGCAAAATAGGAGAAGACGATGATGAAAAACACGGCAACGACACGCAGGGAGTTCCTGCGGTTTTCGGCAGGCGGATTCGCCGCCTCTTGGGCGATGTTCCACGTCCACGCGCTTGCGGAGGCGGTGGCGCCGCGTCCGCCCCTGCGGCTGGGCGTGGTGAGCGACATCCACATCCGCGACAACGGCAAGACGGCGAACGACTACGTCGGCGGCACGACGGGCACGTTCCGCGCCGCACTTGAATACTTCCGCGACCGGCGCGTGGACGCCGTTGTCATCGCGGGCGACATGGCCGACACGGGGAAGGTCGCCGAGCTCATGCGCGTCGGCCAGACGTGGCAGGAGGTCTTCCCGGACTGCAAGGGACTCGACGGCACGCGCGTGGAGCCGGTTTTCGTCTACGGCAACCACGACCGCCTCGCGTGGAAGTGGCCGCTGAAGGGCGCGGCCGCGAAGGACGCGGCGAAGGTGGCCGCGGCGAAGAAAGGCGCGATCGGCCCGATCCAGGCCGAGGCGTGGAAGCGCGCGTTCGGCTGGGACTGGCAGCCCGTCTATTCCGTGAAGGTGAAGGGCTACACGTTCCTCTGCGCGCACTGGGGCTACGAGAAGGACATCCCCGCCTACGCGGCGGCGCATGCGGCCGAGCTGGACCTGCACGCGGCGCGTCCGTTCTTCTGCGTGCAGCACCCGCACCCGAAGGGGACGCTCTTCAGCTACTGGGGGAAGGGCGCCGAGGACGGCGGACAGCTGACCGAGTTCCTGAAGGACTATCCGAACGCCGTGTCGTTCTCCGGCCATTCGCACATGGGCCTCACGGACGACCGGTCTGTCTGGCAGGGCGCCTTCACGGCGATCAACACCTGCACGCTGCTGCAGATCTCCACGCCGTACGGCGGTGAATGGCAGTGCGTGAACTCGCGCCGCAAGGACACCACCCAGCCGCGCCACATGGCGGCGACGAGCCGCAAGGGACGCCAGGGCATGGTGATCGACGTCTGGCCGGACCGGCTGGAGATCGAGCGGCGCGAGTTCGTGCTGGGCGTGTCGGCGGGATCCGTGCGCTCGGTCCCCGTTCCCGCCAACCCGGCGAATCCCGTCTACGGTTACGCCGCGCAGGCGGCGCGGACGAAGGCGCCCGCATTCCCCGTGGGGGCGTGCGTGTCCGTCACGCGGCGAAAGGGGATGAACACGAAGAAGCAGCTTGAGGACCAGATCGCCGTGTCGTTCCCCGCCGCCGTCGCGGCTGGCGAGGCGGGACGCGTGCTCATGTACGAGATTGAGGCGCGTCCGGCAGCGGGCGGCGAGCCGATCGGCACGTGGCGCCTCGCGCAGGAACTGTTCTTCCATCCGCTCGACCGCATCCCGACCTCCGCCGAACTGGTGATCGGCGCGGATGAGGTGCCGGCCGACAAGGACGTCGTCTATCGCGTGACGCCCGTCGGGTTCTTCCACCGCGGCCAGCCGATCGTCGCGGAGGTGAAGGGCTGAGACGC
>JAFRNO010000727.1 GCA_017430155.1 Kiritimatiellia bacterium
CGGCCGCGAGCGCGAGGGCGAAATGGCGGTCCAGGCTCTCCCGCGCCTCGAGCGCACGGGCAAGTTCCTCCTTCAGTTTCGCCACCTCGGCCTTCAGCTCGCGCACGTGCGCGACCCGCGTGTCGCGGATGATGTCGTTTGAGGTCATGTGCGCACAGTATACCATAATCCGCCGCCGCACGCACACCGGAGGAACCCGATGTGCTATACTATCCGCCATGACAACAGACACCAGATGTTCGATGAACGCGACGCGCAGGCAATTCGTGGCCGGGGCGGCGTCGGGTCTCCTGGCCGGATGCGCGGGGCTGCCGGGGGAACCGTCCCTCGCGTGGCGACGCGGACACTTCCAGATACACGTCATCTACACGGGCACGGCCGAGTCGATGTTCCTCATCTTCCCGGACTCGACGTCGATGCTGCTCGACTGCGGCGACTCGAACCCGCATACATTCGAGGTCAAGCGCTTCGGCCCCAAGGAGCTGCCGATCCTGCCGTCCGAGGAACGGTTTGCGAGCGAATGGGTCGCCCGCTACGTGGCGCGCGTCAACCCGAACGGAGTGAACGTGGACTACATGTACCTTTCGCATTTCCACGGCGACCATTCGGGAATGCCCGGCCACAGCAAGGGCGTGCGGACGGACGTGCTGCCGGGCGGCGAGCCGTACCCGCTCTCCGGCTTCGCCCTGGCCGCCGAGACGCTGCACTTCCGCCACGCCATCGACCGCGGCTGGCCCACCTACGACGATCCGCTCCCCTATCCGAAGGGCGAAAAGTGGATGGGCGGGTCGCTCGCGCTGATGAGGAAGGTCTACCGTCACCTCGCCGCCCGCGACGGGCTGACGGTGGAGAAGCTGCGCGTGGGCGAACGCAACCAGATCCGCCTGCTGCACGATCCGGACGCCTACCCGGACTTCGGCACGTTCAACCTGTGCGGGAACGGGAAGGTGTGCCTGAAGGATGGCACCGTCTACGACGTCTACGCCGCCGAACATGCGCGCCACGCGACCTGCGTCTACAACGAGAACGCCATGTCCCTGGGGAACATCTTCACCTACGGCAAGTTCAGGTTCTACACGGCCGGCGACTTCACGGCGTCGGATGGTCGCAAGGGAACGTGGGAGGGCCAGCCGCTCGACATCGAACGCATCCTCGCCAAGGCGTGTGGCCCCGTGAACGTGGCGAAGGCAAACCACCACGCCGCCTGGTCCTGTCCGAATGACCTCGTGGCGGCGTTGCGGCCGCGCGTGTGGTTCGCGCCCGTGTGGTGGCAGCTGCAGTGCGACAAGAAGACGATGGCCCGCCTCGCCAGCCGCGCGAGCTACCCGGGCGACCGCCTGCTGATGCCGGGGGTGATGGCGCCCCAGCGGCGCGAGGCAGACGCCGGGGAGGGGTATCTGGCCGACGTGCCGACGTGCGTACACACGCCGGCGCACCTCGTGTTCGACGTGCCGCCGGGCGGCGAGACGTATTCGCTCGCGTGCCTCGACCCGTCCGACGAGACGATGCGCGTGAAGGCGCGCTACGTGTTCGAGAGCTGACCGGCGCCCCGGCCTGATATGAGACGAGGCTAACAATAATCCGCCCCGCGCGATTGATTTTTCGGGATTTCGCGCTTGAAATCGGCGGGTGGAGAAGCTATAATAAGCGCTCGTTTTTTCAACAACAACCCTACTAGAAAGAAGCAGGAATATGGCTAAGAAGATCATGGTCGACGGTAACACCGCGGCCGCCCAGATCGCTTTCGCGTGCAGCGAAGTGGCAGCGATCTACCCGATCACCCCCTCCTCGCCGATGGCGGAAACGTGCGACGAGCTCGCCGCGCACGCCAAGACGAACATCTGGGGCTCGATTCCCTCGATCGTCGAGATGGAGTCCGAAGGCGGCGCCGCCGGCGCGGTGCACGGCTCGCTCACGACCGGCTCGCTCACCACGACGTTCACGGCCTCGCAGGGCCTCCTGCTGATGATCCCGAACATGTACAAGATCGCGGGCGAGCTCACCCCGACCGTGTTCCACGTCTCCGCGCGCTCCCTCGCGTGCCAGGGCCTCTGCATCTTCGGCGACCAGGGCGACGTGATGGCGTGCCGCCAGACGGGCTTCGCGATGCTCTGCTCCAACTCCGTGCAGGAAGCGCACGACATGGCGATGGTCGCCCACGCGTCCACGCTCGAGAGCCGCGTGCCGTTCCTCCACTTCTTCGACGGCTTCCGCACCTCGCACGAGGTCCAGAAGATCGACGAGATCCCGATGGAGACGATCCGCGAGATGATCGACGACAAGTACGTCGAGGCCTTCCGCGCCCGCGCCCTCGACCCCGAGCATCCGACGATGCGCGGCACGGCCCAGAACCCCGACGTGAACTTCCAGGGCCGCGAGAGCTGCGAGAAGTACTACGTCGCCACGCCCGCGATCGTCCAGAAGTACATGGACAAGCTCGCGAAGCTCACGGGCCGCGCGTACAAGCTCTACGACTACGTGGGCGCGCCCGACGCCGAGTACGTCACGATCGCGATGGGCTCCGGCTGCGACACGCTGCACGAGACGGTCGACGCGCTCCTCAAGGAGGGCAAGAAGGTCGGCCTCATCAAGGTGCACCTCTACCGTCCGTTCTCCATGAAGGACTTCGTCTCCGCCATCCCCGCGACGGTCAAGTGCATCACGGTGCTCGACCGCACGAAGGAACCCGGCGCGAACGACCCGCTCTACCTCGACGTCTGCGCCGCGATCGGCCAGGCCAAGCAGGACGGCGTCATCTCCTTCGCGTATCCCAAGGTCCTCGCCGGCCGCTACGGCATCGGCTCGAAGGACTTCACGCCGCAGATGTGCAAGAAGATCTACGACAACATGCTCGAGGCGAAGCCCCTCGACCACTTCGTGGTGGGCATCGTCGACGACGTCACGGGCCGCTACATCCTCGGCGACGACTCGTTCGTCGTGCCGAAGGGCGACCGCAAGGAGTGCATGTTCTGGGGCCTCGGCGCCGACGGCACGGTGGGCGCGAACAAGAACTCCATCAAGATCATCGGCAACTACACCGAGAACTACGCGCAGGGCTACTTCGAGTACGACTCCAAGAAGTCCGGCGGCGTGACGATCTCGCACCTCCGCTTCGGCTCGGACATGATCCGCTCGCCGTACTTCATCAACTCGGCCGACTTCACCGCGTGCCACTGCTTCCCGTACCTCGAGAAGTACGACATGCTCAAGGCCGCGAAGCCCGGCTCCGTGTTCCTCCTCGCCTCGCCGTACTCGGCCGCCGAGATCTGGGACCACATGCCCGACGAGGTGGAGCAGGCGATCATCGACAAGAAGCTCAAGTTCTACGTGATCAACGCCGCGAAGATCGCCCTTGAGAACGGCATGGGCACGCGCACGAACACCGTGCTGCAGACCGCGTTCTTCAAGCTCTCCGGCATCAAGCTCGCGAAGGCCGACGGCACCGAGCTCGACCCGATCCAGGTCCTCAAGGACTACGCCGAGAAGGCGTACTCCAAGAAGGGCCAGGAAGTCGTCGAGATGAACTGGAAGTGCATCGAGGCGGCGAGCGCCGCCATCGAGGAGGTCAAGTACCCCGCCGCCCCCGCCGGCCAGCTCAAGATGCCGCCGATCGTGGCGGACGAGGCGCCCGAGTTCATCAAGAAGGTCACCGCGAAGATGATCGCGCAGAAGGGCAACGAGCTCCCCGTGAGCGCGATCCCCGACGACGGCACCTGGCCCACCGCCACCACGCAGTGGGAGAAGCGCAACGTCGCGGCGTTCATCCCGCAGTGGGATCCGTCCGTGTGCATCCAGTGCGGACAGTGCTCCATCATCTGCCCGCACGCCGCGATCCGCATGATGGTGTACGGCGCCGACAAGCTCGCCGGCGCGCCGGCCACGTTCAAGAGCGCCGACGCCAAGACCCCGAAGATGAAGGGCCTC
>JAFRNO010000728.1 GCA_017430155.1 Kiritimatiellia bacterium
GTCGGGTGCGGGAAGCGTCTCCGGCACGCTGAACGTGGCGTCGAACGGCGTGGTGTCCACGGCGGACGGCAACCTGTCGGTGGCGAATCTCTTGCTGGAGCCGGGTGCCGTTCTCGACGTATCGTCTGCGGCGAATGGACTTGTCACCAACGCCGTGCAGGTCGGCGACCTCACGTTGCCGTCTGGCGAGGTGACTTTGCGCGTCCGTGGCGGATCGTCCGCATCGGCCGGCGTGTTCCTGCGCTGGACGGGGACGTTGCGTGACAACGGCGCGACGTGGAATGTGCTGGGCGCAGGCGGCGCGGCACAGGTGCGCTTGGACGTTTCCGCGAAGACGCTGAAGCTCTCGCCGGCCTCGGGAACGATGCTGATGATTAGGTAAACGTATGCAAATAGCAACAAGGAGTACAAGCAAGCGTATGAAACGAATCGTGAAGAACTGTGTTCTGCTGGCGGCTGTCGGCACGTCGTGTTTCGTGTTCGCGGCCCCAGCCCCGCTTGCGTGGCGCATGACCGTGGAGGAGCCGGACGGAAAGGTTGCGGAGGTCACGAACGCGGCGCCGCGCGCGGACGTGGAGGTGACGCTGGACGCCGTGCAAACGGCGGACGGCTGCACCGTGACGGGCCGTGTGGTGAACAAGGGCAAGGGCCGCGTGACGGCGTTCGAGGGTCCGGTCTTCAAGGACCTCCCCGTCGACAAGGCGCGGTCCGGCTTCTATGTGCCGACACGCTCCGCCTCTACCGCTTCACGCGCTGAGGTATCCGCTGATTTCCTCGCGTTCTTCGTCTAGGCAGGGGGCGTCAGATTTAGTAGAATGGAGACATGAACATGCATATCCTAGCCTACGGCGCGGCCTTGGCCTCATGCGCCGCCTTTGCCGACATCGACGTGACCGCATACGGCGCGAAGGCCGACGGCACGACCGACAACACCGCCGCCATCCAGAAGGCGATTGACGCCTGCAGCGCGAAGGGCGGCGGACGCGTCGTCGTGCCCGGCGGCGGCACGTACGTCACCTACACGCTCAACCTGAAGAACAACGTGGAGCTCCACATCGACCGTGGGGCCACGCTTCTCGGCGGCGAGGATCCCTACAAGTATCCCGAGTTCCAGAAAAACGACGTGTGGAACGCCGAGCGCGCGCCGCGCTTCAACCGCCGCGCCCTGTTCTACACGGTCGGGCAGACGAACGTGGCGATTACGGGCGCCGGCACGATCGACGGCAACGCCGAGAAGTTCCACCACCGGACGGAGGACCGCAACTGGACGGGATACAACTGGTGGCGCAACAGCGACACGAACCTCACCGGGCGCTGCGTGTTCTTCGTGGAATGCCGGGACGTTCGCCTCGACGACGTCCTCATCTACCATCCCTGCGGCTGGGGCACGTGGTTCCTCGGGTGCGACCGCGTGGGCGTGCGCGGCGTGCGCATCGAGGCGGACAAGCGCTTCCCCAACGGCGACGGCCTCCACTTCGGCGGCTGCCGCGACGTGGTAGTGAGCGACTGCGTGGTGGAGTCGCAGGACGACGCGTTCATCCTGCGCAACCATCAGGAGCAGATGAAGAAGCCGCGTCCGTGCGAACGCATGGTGGTGAACAACTGCATCCTCAACTCCGCAGGGGCGTACGCCATCCGCGTGGGCTGGCGGGGCGACGGGCCGCTGAAGAACGTCTCGTTCAACAACATCGTCTCGACGCACTCGCGCGGGGGCGTGTCCTTCACCGTGCCGGACGCGCCGAAGGGGGAGGACAAGGACCCGCCGCGCGGACGCGGCATCGAGTCGCCGCCGGCCGAGTCGCTGCTGCCGTTCTCCGCCGAAAACATCCGGTTCTCCAACATGGACATCACGTGCGACAACCCCGTGCGCCTCGTGGCGTTTGGCAGGACGACGTCGATCGCGTACGTGAAGGATATTTCCTTCTCGCACTGCCGCTTCAAGGCGCCGGGCGCGCCGTTCGTCAAGTTCCGTCCGGAGCACGGCGTGCGCGACTGGCGCTTCAGCGACGTCGTGTTCGTGGGCGGGGACGACGCGAAGCTGACGCCGCAGGAGAGATTCAAGGACATCAGGAACGCGGAATTCGACAACGTGAAGATCGTCTGCTCAGACGTCGTGAAGGGTCCGTTGTTCTGGCAACTGCTGCTGGAGAAGGACGCGGGCGACGGCCAGGCCCCGCACGTCGTCACCGTGGAGGGCGCGGGTCAACTTGCGCGCGTGGAAAAGCCGGCCGAGGGCGTGAAGCGGTACGTCTATGAGAGATTGAAGAGAGGTGCAGATGCGTTCAACGTCAAGGTCGTGATCGAGGAACGCGCCACGCCGCAGGGCGTCACGTACTCCGGCACGGTCGAAAATGACGAGAAGGGCGCACTGCTGACGAGGTTCATCGGTCCGAAGCTGCCGAAGGTCGGCGCGGATCCGAAGACGGCCTCGCTCTACGTCCCCGAAGGATTCGGGCGTCGCCTGGGCGATTTCCCGGCGAAGGGGGAGAAGCGGAAATCGTGGAATCGCGAAGGCGCATACTTCATATTTGAGACGGGCCTCTATCCCAGCCGTTTCTTCACGATGCCCTGGCTCGCGCTTGAGACGGGCGGCGACACGTGGTACGCCGGAGTCCACGACGCGGCCGCGAACCCGAAGAAGGCCGGCGTGCGCTGGTATCAGGACGACAAGACCGTCGATTTCCGGTTCTGGCATCCGATGTTCGTCCGCGTCGGCGAGAGATGGAAGCTGCCGGAGACGGTTTTCGAGAAGCTGGAAGGCGACTGGCACGCCGCGGCGAAGCGCTACCGCGCGTGGTATGACGTCGCGCGGCCCGCGGTCCGCTCCGCCGCGCCAGACTGGACGCGCGACCTCACGGGCTGGCTGCTCGTCATCA
>JAFRNO010000729.1 GCA_017430155.1 Kiritimatiellia bacterium
AGCTGAAGGCGGGCATCGAGGCGGCGGAGAAGGCGCGCAAGCCGATCCACGACGCGGTGATGGACGCCTGCGGCTGGCCGGCGATCCCCTACGACGGCGAACTGCTCATGCAGCACCAGGACGCGCTGCTCCTCGGTGGCAAGGTGCAGGCCGCGCCCGGTTTCGCGGATCACGTGCGTTTCGCCGATCCCGCGCTCTGCACGGCGTGCACGAAGCACACCTGCTGGGAAATCTGCTCCGCGCAGGCGATCATGCCGCCGGAGGAGCCGGGCGGCGTGCCGAAGTTCGACCGCGAGAAGTGCGTCCACTGCGGCGCGTGCATCTGGAACTGCACGATGCTCCAGCCCGGCACGGACAAGGGCAATATCCTCTTCACGGCCGGCTCCGGCGGCCTCCATTCGAACGAGAACTGACCTACTTGCGGGAACGCGGAGAGTGTGGTATACTATCTGCGTTTCAAGGAAAATCAGAATGAACAAGAACCTTCTTCTTGGCGGCCTGCTTCTTCTCGCGCTTACGAGGCGCGGGGCGGGTTTGCTTACCTGAAGAATCAAAGGTTCTTGCAAGAAGGCAGACGGCCCCGCGCGAAGCGCGAGGCCGTTTTTCTTTTTGCAATCCGAAACCAGAAACCCGAAACGGGAAACCAGTAAAAGATGAACACGATAACCATATTCGACACGACGCTCCGCGACGGCGAACAGGCGCCCGGATACGCGATGAACCACGACGAGAAGGTGCGCATGGCGCTCCAGCTCGAAGCGCTCGGCGTCGACGTGATGGAAGCGGGATTCGCGATCGCCTCTCCGGGCGATTTCGCCTCCGTCAAGGCGATTGCGGACGCCGTGAAATCCGCGTCGGTCTGCTCCCTCTCGCGGGCGCTGGAGAAGGACATCGACGCCTCCGCCGCCGCGATCAAGGGCGCGGCGCGTCCGCGCATCCACACCTTCCTCGCGACGAGCGACCTCCATTTGAAGTACAAGCTGAAGATCTCGCGCGCCGACTGCATCAAGCGCATCCGCCGCGCAGTGTCCTACGCGCGCAACCTCTGCGGCGACGTGGAGTTCTCGGCGGAGGACGCCTCGCGCACCGACCGCGATTTCCTCTGCAAGGTCTTCGAGACGGCCATCGCGGCGGGCGCCACGACCATCAACGTGCCGGATACGGTGGGCTACTCCACGCCCGATGAGTTCGGCGCGCTCATCGCCTTCCTCATGAACCGCGTGAAGGGCATCGAGAAGGTCGTGGTGTCGACCCACTGCCACGACGACCTCGGCCTCGCCGTGGCGAATTCGCTCGCGGGCGTCCGTGCGGGCGCGCGCCAGGTCGAGTGCACCATCTGCGGCATCGGCGAGCGCGCGGGCAACGCGGCGATGGAGGAGATCGTGATGGGCCTCCGCACGCGCCACGACGCCTACGGCCACATCTCCACGAACGTCCGCACCGAGGAGATCGCGCGCACCGCGCACCTGCTCTCCACGATCACGGGCGTTCGCATCGCGCCCGGCAAGGCCATCGTGGGCGCCAACGCCTTCGCGCACGAGAGCGGCATCCACCAGCACGGGGTCCTCTCCAAGGCGGAGACGTACGAGATCATGACGCCGGAGTCCGTCGGCATGAAGCAGACGGAGCTCGTCCTTGGCAAGCACTCGGGCCAGCACGCGCTGGAGAATCGCCTGCGCGACCTCGGCTACGACCTCGACTCGGACCGCGCCGCCGAGGTGTTCGCCGCCTTCAAGTCTCTCGCCGACCGGAAGAAGCAGATCACGGACCGTGACCTCGTGGCGCTCGCCGAGTCGCGCGTGGCGTCGAAGTCCGACGCCGAACACGAATGGAAGCTGGATTCCTTCGTGGTGAACAGCGGCAACCACATGAGCGCGACGGCGCAGATCACGCTCGTCAAGGGCAAGCGGCGCGTGCAGGAGGCCGCGATCGGCACCGGCCCAATCTACGCGGCGTTCCGCGCCGTGGAGAAGATCATCCGTCACCGCTTCGTTTTGGAAGACTACCGCATCGAGGCCGTCACGGAGCGCCGCGACGCCTTGGGCGAAGTGCTGGTGAAGATTTCCGATGCGAAGGGATCGTATCGCGGACGCGGGGTCTCGACCGACGTGATCGAAGGCTCTATCCTCGCGCTCCTCGTCGCGGTGAACCGCATGCTGGAGACAAAGAAATGAGCATGACGATGACGCAGAAGATCCTCGCCGCGCATGTTGCCGGCGGCGGCGCGAGCGCCACCGGTAGGGCGCGCGCCCCGCGCGCGCCGTCCCTCCGCGCCGGCGAGCTGATCATGGCGAAGCTGGACCTCGTTCTCGGAAACGACATCACCGCGCCTGTGGCCATCCGCGAGTTCTCCAAGTTCGGGCACGCCGAGGTGTTCGACAAGGAGAAGGTCGCGCTCGTGCCCGACCACTTCACGCCGAACAAGGACATCAAGGCCGCGCAGCAGTGCGCCGCGATGCGGGCGTTCGCGCAGGAGCAGGGGATCGTGAACTACTTCGAGGTTGGCCACGACTGCGGCATCGAACACGCGCTCCTGCCGGAGAAGGGACTCGTCACGGCCGGCGATCTCGTGATCGGCGCGGATTCGCACACCTGCACGTACGGCGCGCTCGGTGCGTTCTCGACGGGCGTCGGCTCCACCGACATGGCGGCCGGCATGTCCTGCGGCCAGACATGGCTGCGCGTACCCGCCGCGATCAAGGTCGAGCTGCGCGGCAAGCCACGGAAGTGGGTGAGCGGCAAGGACGTGATCCTCCATCTGATCGGCCAGATCGGCGTGGACGGCGCGCGGTACATGTCGCTGGAGTTCATGGGCGACGGCGTGGCAAGCCTTTCGATGGACGACCGCTTCACCATCGCCAACATGGCCATCGAAGCCGGCGCGAAGAACGGCATTTTCCCCGTCGACGAACAGACTCTCGCCTACATCGACGCGCACAAGCCGGGAGGGTCGCAGTTTACTGCGACCGCCCGACCTCCGCGCGTCTATGCGGCCGATCCCGATGCCGAATACGAACGCACCGTGGTGATTGATCTCGCCGCGCTTGAACCGGTCGTCGCGTTTCCGCATCTGCCGTCCAAGGTGCGGCCCGTGCGCGAAGCGGGTGAGGTCAAGATCGACCAGGTGGTGATTGGCTCCTGCACGAACGGCCGCATCTCGGACATGCGCGTCGCCGCCGAAGTGATGCGTGGCAAGCACGTCGCAGACGGCGTGCGGTGCATCGTCATCCCCGCCACGCAGCGCATTTATCTCCAGGCGATGGAGGAGGGACTTCTGAAAACTTTTGTCGAGGCGGGATGCGTTGTGTCGCCGCCCACGTGCGGACCGTGTCTCGGCGGGCACATGGGCATTCTCGCGAAGGGCGAGAAATGCGTGGCCACCACGAACCGCAACTTCGTGGGCCGCATGGGCCATGTCGAATCGGAAGTCTATCTCGCCTCACCGGCGGTCGCCGCCGCATCCGCCCTTGCCGGAAAAATCTCTTCACCCATTTAAAGGGCATAACCCGATTTAACCATTTAAAGCCCGAAGGGCGATTTAATCATGAAAACTCAAGGCACAGCTCACAAGTACGGCGACAACGTCGATACCGACGTGATCATCCCCGCGCGCTATCTCAACACGTCGGAGGCCTCCGAGCTTGCGGCCCACTGCATGGAGGATGTCGATGCCGCCTTCGCCGCGCGCGTGCAGTCCGGCGATATCCTCGTCGGTGGGCGCAACTTCGGTTGCGGTTCCTCGCGGGAACACGCGCCGCTCGCGATCAAGGCAAGCGGCGTGGCGTGCGTGATCGCGGAAAGCTTCGCGCGCATCTTCTACCGCAACGCGCTTAACATCGCGCTCCCCATCCTGGAATGTCCTGCCGCCGCGCGGGCAATCTCTGCGGGGGATGAGGTGTCCGTTGATCTCGAGACCGGCGAGATCGTCGACAAGACCACCGGCCAGACCTTTGCGGCGGAGCCGTTCCCGCCGTTCATGCTCGAACTGATCGCCGCCGGCGGCCTCGCGAATTACCTCAGCAATCGATAAAAGGGATGTCGTCATGGAAGTACAGATTGCAGTTCTGCCCGGTGACGGGATCGGGCCAGAGATCGTTGCGGAGGCCGTAAAAGTGCTGCGCGCCGTGGAGCGGCGGTTCGGGCATCGTTTCGAAATGAAGGAATATCCGGTCGGGGGTGCCGCGTATGATTTGTGCGGTGATTGCCTGCCCAATGAAACCCTTGCCGCGTGCAAATCCGCCGATGCGATCCTTCTGGGCGCGGTGGGCGGTCCGAAGTGGGATCGCCTGCCCGTGCCGCAGCGTCCCGAGCGGCGTGCGCTTCTCACGCTCCGTTCCGAGCTTGGGCTCTTCGCGAACCTGCGTCCTGCGAAAGTGTGGGACGCCTTGAAAGGGGCGAGTCCGCTCAAGGAGGAAATCGTCTCTGCCGGCATCGACATGCTGATCGTGCGCGAGCTCACGGGCGGCGCGTACTTCGGCGAGAAGGGACGCGGCGACGGCGGGAAGAGCGCCTATGACGTGACGCCGTACTCCGTGCACGAGATCGAACGTGTGGCGCGCGTCGCGTTTGAAGCGGCGAGATGTCGACGAGGGCATGTGACGAGCGTGGACAAGGCGAATGTCCTTGAGACCTCGCGACTCTGGCGGGAAACGGTCACGGCGCTTCACGACGCCGAGTACGCCGACATGAAACTCGAGCACCTCTACGTGGACAACGCGGCGATGCAGCTCGTCCGCGCACCGGCGCGGTTCGACGTGATCCTTACCGAGAACATGTTCGGCGACATTCTCTCCGACGAGGCATCGCAGATCACCGGCTCGATCGGCATGTTGCCATCCGCATCGGTAGGTGCTTCGGGCGGCGGTCTCTACGAGCCGATCCACGGCAGCGCGCCCGACATCGCGGGCCAGGGAATCGCGAACCCGCTCGCGACGATCCTCTCCGCCGCGGCGATGCTCCGCCATGCGTTCGGCTTGGGCGCTGAAGCGGATGCGATTGAGCACGCCGTTGCATCCGTGCTGGCGCGCGGCCTGCGCACGGCCGACATCGCGGATCAGGGCGTTGCATCGGTTTCAACTGCTGCGATGGGCGACGCGGTGGCGGAGGCGGTCGGGGTTGTGATATAATTCCCCGCATGAGGAAACTGTTCGTAAAAGGTTGTGTCTGTTTGTGTGCGGCGGCGGCGCTGTTTGCCGCACATGCCGCCGAGGCTGATGCCCGCTTCGATGCGGCGTGGGCTTCGCGTCGGGGCGAGCCGTTGCGCGAGGTGCCGGTCGCGCCGCCCGTCTTCAACGGACACCCGCGCTTCGCGCGTCCCTATTCGCTTGCGATCGTCCACTTCGTCCTGCGCGTGTTCCACAACGCCGAGAGCAATCTCTACGCGCGCGCCAACGCGAAGGTCGTGGAGAACTGCCGCTTCTACATTGAAAACACGGACGTGCGCGACGACCGCGATTCGTTCTACTGGAACATCGGCGAGCTCTGCCGCGCCGTGCTGCACTACGGCACGAAGGGCGATGTCGCGCCGGGGCGCCTTTCGCCGGAGGCAGAAGCGGCATTCCGCGAGATGGCGTTTGGCTACTGCCACGACATCTCGAAGCTCGCCGACGTCGCCTGCGACGGCACGAAGACCTGGCGCGTCTACGAGAGCGAGAACCACCACGTGCAGCGGGCCTCGGCGCTCTGGCAGCTGATGCACGTGCTGTTGAAGATCGACCCCGCATACGGCGCGCGCACGCTCGCGGACGGCGGCACGTTGCGCGCGCACTACGACGCGTGGGAGGATTTTTTCTGCGCCTGGATGCGCGAGCGCGCGAAGCGGTCGATGTTCATCGAGGTGCAGAGCCGCGGCTACGGCATCCACACGATCAAGAACATCTATCCGCTCCATGATTTTTCCGGGCGGCCCGTCACGCGTCGTCTTGCCAAGAACTTCCTCGATCTCTTCTGGGCGCTGTGGGCGCAGGAGCAGATCGCGGGCGCCAGCGGCGGCGGCATGTCGCGCGTCTATCCGAGCGGCGCGCGCACGACCGGAAGTTCGGCGGCCGTGTGGGCGTATTGGTATTTCGGAATCAATCCTTCATTCAACCGCCGCCCCGGCGATATGGATTACGTGTGCCTCGACAGCTCCTACCGTCCGCATCCGCTCATCGGCAGGATTGCGGCGGATGCGTCGGCGCGCGGCGTGTACGAGATCGAGATGCGTCCGCCCGGCTGGGCGCTTCCCGAGGACAAGTACCCGGACTACCGTCCCGATCCCGAATGGGGCCGCATCTACCGCTACACCTACGCGACGCCCGATTTCATCGTCGGCACGCAGATGTACCCGCAGGCCGCATTCACGAACTGGTGCATGATCAGCTCGCAGAACCGTTTCCACGGCGTGGTCTACGGTCCGCGCGACGCGCAGCTGCTGCCCATTCCCGCGGCCATGGGAAGACACGTGAAGACCGCCGCGCTGCCTTCGACCTCCTACAACGGTTTCTGGTCGATGCAGAGGAACGGCACGCTCCTCACGCGCAGGAACCGCCATCCCCGCTACACGGGGAGCATGTGCGTGTGGTTTTCCGCCGCGGGCGGCGTCGACCGCGTGGAGAAGGATGGCGATTGGCACTTCACGCGGTGCGGCGGCGCGTACAGCGCGGTGCGCGTGGCGCAAGGCGGCGCACGCCTCGTGGCGGCAGGGCCAAAGGCCGAGATGCCCTGCGAGCGCAACGGCAAGTTCCTCGTCTGCGACAATCCGTGGGCGGTCGTGATCGTGGAGACGGCGCGCGCCAGCGACTTCGCGGACGAGGCGGCGTTCCGCGC
>JAFRNO010000081.1 GCA_017430155.1 Kiritimatiellia bacterium
CAAGGGAAGGGATATGGTACACTCTTGCCATGAAAAAGTGCATTTCCCTTTTTGCGGCGGCGGTTGCCATGTTCGCGTACGCGGACGAGGCCGTCGGCCACATCCGCCACATGGCGGACACGTACCTGCAAAGTGACGGTACGCAGTACATCGACACGGGCTACATCGGCTCCACGAACTTGCGCGTGGAGGTGGTGTTCGAACCGGTCCTCACCAACGGCACGCGCTATCTCTTCGGATCGGCGTCGAGCGGCAACGGCATGTCGCCGATGAAGTACGGCCTCTACGTGCAGAACGGCAGCATCTCGTTCACGAGCGGCACGGGCGGCACAGGAGGAACCTGGGGCGAAGGCTGGTATGGCATGGGAAAGGTGACCCGTTCGCATTACAAGGCAATCTACGATTACCCGAAAATGCGGGCCGAACTGTGGTCGGGCGATGTGCAGATCAACCAGGCGACCCCGATTCGCAATCCCGGTTTCGAGACGAACAACTGCACGCTGACGATCTTCTGCAACCATTACGGACCGGGATCGTTCGGAGACTGGTTCGGCGGCAAGGTCTACTCGTTCCGCCTCTTCGACAAGGGCACGCTCATCCGCGACATGATCCCCTACGGGCGCGGCGCGGTGACCGGCCTGCTCGACCGCTGTTCCGGCAAGGTGTACACCAACATGAAATCCGGCGGTCACCCGTTCATCCTCGGCACGGACGACGGTTACGTGCGGAGCGACCTCACGAAGAATAGCGGACAGTTTCTCGACACCGGCTACTGCGTCAATCCCCAGACGAAGATCGAGGTGGACTTCGCGCTGATGGCCACGAACTTGTATCAGCGCGTCTTTGGTGCGGACCAGGTGGACGGTCACGGCATGAGCTTCTACGTCAACAGCGGCAAGCAGTTCGCCTGGTACTGCCGTGACAACCCCAAGCCGGGCTGGACGGGGGATGCCACGGGCGTTGCGGCGGACAGCGAACGGCGAAAAATTACGATCGACATACCGAACAGGACCGTCACGCTCACGACGGTGACGGGCGCGATCGCCTACACGGGCACGATTACCTACGATTGCGAACTGACCTCCACAACCACGCTTCGCCTTTTCGGCAACGTCACGACAAACGCGACAGGAGCGGCCGTGCTCGGCCGTCCCGCATCCGTGAGGATATTTGGCGCGAAGATCTGGAACGGCAATACGCTCGTGCGCGACTACGAGCCCCGACTCGTGGACAACGTGGAGGGCCTGTATGACACCGTGAACGGCACGTTCAACATCGCCAGCCTTTCGGGTGTCGCAGCGGGTAATTACCGTCTCTCATGCGGCGGCAACATCGTCAGCACCTCTGCGAACGGCGTGGGGGCGGCGGCCAATGGGGACGCCTACCTGCAGGGGACGAAGAGCCAGGGCATCCAAACGGACTACTACACCTCGCGTAAGTCGCGCCTGGAGATCGACTTCAGCGTCACGGCCTTCAATGGCACGGATTATTTCTTCGGCGCGGTGGATACGACGCGCGGGAACACGAATTGCGTGGGGTTGTACTACCAGCTGAACAACGGTAACCGCAACCTGAGTTTCCGTCACTGGAAAGGGAATGGGATCAACTGGCCACCGATCAACGACAGCAGGGCAACGCCCGCACGCTACAAGGTGGTGATGGATTTGCCGAATGCAAAGGGATACTGGTATGCTGATGGTGCGCTGAAAAGGACGATCGACTTGAGCCTGCCGTCGAGCGGGGACTTCAAGAACACCGTGCCGCTACGAATCCTGTCCACGCAGTCGGATAATAACAACTGCGGCTACGGACGGCTCTACTCGTTCGCGATCTACGAGGACAACGTGCTCGTGCACCGATACGTGCCGTGCGTGGAGAACGGCATCGCGGGCGTGCGGGACAGCGTCGGCAAGCGTTTCTTCGGCAACTGGAAGACGGCAGACGGGTCGGGCTTCACGATCCACGGCGCGGGCGTGGACGGCGGCGGCATGGTCTTCACCGAGCAGCCGCAAGGCGGACGCCTCTCGCGCGGCCACACGCTTACGCTGACGGCCTTCGCGCCGGGCGCGGCGGGTTACCAGTGGCTCAGGAACGGCGCGATCGTCGAGGGGGCGACCGGGCGGACGCTGGAGGCAACCTACGGCGAGGGCGGCACGACGGACACGTACCAGTGCATCTCGTACTACGCCCTCTTCGGCTACGGCGCCTCGGAAGTGGCGCAGGTCGAGAATCTGCGCAGCGGCACGACGGTGATGCTCCGCTGAGCCAGCGGTTGTTACTTCACGGTCTCCGCGCAACTCTCGATCTGGCGGTCGGAGAGGTTGCGCATCTCCGCGTCGAAAGCCGCGCCGACGAGCGTCACCTTCTTGCCGCTGCGGAGGTACTTCTCGTGGTAACCATTCTCCTTGATCTGCGCGAGCGCGGCGGAGGCTGTGCCGTTCAGCTTGAACTCGAAGATGTAGATCCCGCAGGGCGTCTCGACGACGGCGTCAATGCGTCCCCGGTTCGTCCAGCACTCGGCGCGGGTGCGCGCGCCGATCAGGACGAACACCGCGTAGAAGAGCGTCTGGTAGTACTTCTCGCGCTTCACCGTGATGTTCGCGGGAATGTTCGCGAAGAAACACGACAGCGCGTCGAGCATGTCGTTCACGTCGTCGTGGCGGAGCGCCTCGACCATCTGCGTGAGGAGCGAGGCGTGTTCCAGCTCGTCGAGGTGCGCGAATTCGGCGGACAGCGACTGGCTGAACGCCGTCGCGACCTCGAAGTTCGGCGGAACGAGGCGGTAGAGGCGGATGCCGCCGTCGTCACGCGCGCTCTTGATGGTCAGGTAGCCCGTCTGGTAGAGGATGGGCATCAGCCCGGGCTTGGCGGGCTCGTAGACCGAGAATGCCGTCTGCGGGATCTCGACGTCGTCCATCGTCACCGGGTTCTCGCGCATGAGCTTCAGGAGAAACGCCGGCGTCCCAGTCTCAAACCAGTAGGGGTCGAACTTACGGGTCGAGAGGCACTTCCCAACAGAAACAGGATTGAACACGGGGACGGCATTCTCCTCAAAACGGTATCCGTCGTACCACTGCACCAGCTTCGCGAAAGTCCCATCGACATCAATGCCGAGCTTTTCGCCGAGGGCCTTGAGCGATTCGGGGAAATTCGCCTTCACCTCTTCGTGCGTGTAGCCGAAGAGCGTCGCGACCCGCGCGTCCATCGAAAACTCGTTGAGGTTGTTGAGGTCGGAGAAGATCGACACCTTGGAGAACTTGCTGACGCCCGTGATGAACGCGAAGCGCTGGAATCCCTCGCACGTCTTGATGACTGAATAGAACTCCTTGAGCGCGTCGCGGATCTCGTCGACGTCGCTCTTGCCCAAATGCCCGAGGAGCGGCTTGTCGTACTCGTCGACGAGCAGCACCATCTTGTCGACATGCGCCTGCGGATCCTTCGCCTTCGCCTGGCGGTCCGCTGCGGCGATCATGTCGGACATGAGGAAGCGGAACTTCCCCGAGGCCGGCTCGTCCGTCCTGAGCGGCACGCCCAGACGCTCGGATTCCGCCTTGAGCATCGTGTTGATCTTCGTCCAGAGTTCGGGGACGGATGCGGCCTGGCACGATCCCATGTCAAGCTTCAGGACGGGATACGTCTCAGTCCAATTCCATTCCGGCTCGATCGCCAGCCCCTTGAAGAGCTCGTGCCGCCCCTCGAAAAGGCACTGGAGCGTGGAGATCGCGAGCGACTTCCCAAAACGCCTGGGGCGAGCGATGAAGAACTGCTTGCCGATCGAGCCGTCGGCAAGAAGCTTCAGAATCGCCGTCTTATCGACGTAGACGAACCCGCCCTTACGGATGTCGGCGAACGAATAGGTGTCTGTTGCGATTTTCTCCATGCCGCCTAGTATACCACAATTTCGCGGTTCATGGTGGCGCCCGTCCCGCACATGCCGCCGATTTTTGGTATAATCTGCGGCATGAAAATTGCCATAACCGTCGTCTGTTGTGCCGTCGGCGCCCTTCTGGGCGCGGCGGCTGAAACTCCGAACTGGGAGGGCCGCATCCGCCGCGACCACCCGCGCATGTTCTTCAACGTGGAGACGTGGCCCGCCGTGAAGGCGCGGGCGGAGGGTCCCGCGCGCGCGGCGCGCGACGCGCTCATCAAGCGCTGCGACCGCTACCCCGCGGATCCCGTCTGCTCCGGCTTCGACCCCGTGGTGTTCCGCGAGGTGAAGACCGCCTCGGGCACGCACAAGACCACCGCCGCCACGCCAATCCCGAGCGTGAAGGAGTGGGGGCCGCAGGCGGCCGAGTGCGCGCTCGCGTGGCGCTTCACGGGCGAGCGGAAGTACCTCGACAAGGCGCGCAAGATGCTCGTGTCGAGCGTCGCCGCCTACCGCGCCGCCTACCGCAACGGACGCGCCGTCAACTGGTACTCCACCACGCGCATCCACGCGCTCTGCGCGTACGACTGGATCTGGGAGGCGCTCACGCCCGAGGAGCGCAAGACGATCATCGTACCGCTCGTGCAGCACGTGGAGGACGTGCAGCCGGGCAAGGGCAAGCCGTTCATCATCCGCCGCAACGTGGGCAACATCCAGAGCGGCTTCTACAGCGTGCGGAGCCTCCTGTGGTATTCCGGCCTCGCCGCGTACGGCGACGGCTTCTGCGACGACCTCGCGCGCGACCAGCTGCGCCGCGGACACGACCTCTGCCTCGAGATGGTGAAGTTCCGCAACGACGGCGCGGGCGACGACGGCGCGCTCTCCTCCGCCGTGCCCGGCTACTGCATGGGCGCGTACCCGTGGGCGCACTTCAACTTCTTCCACACCTGGCTCTCCGCGACGGGCGAGAACCTCGCCGCGTCCTACCCCGGCCTCGCCCTCTTCCCCAACTGGATCTACTGGACCTGGATCCCGAACGAGGCGCACCCGAACATGCCGCTCTACTGCGGCTTCGGCGACGACCAGCACACCCAGAACGCCCTTTCGGTCGGCCGCCTCTACGAGCACATGTCGCAGTACATCCACTTCTTCCGCGACGCGAACCCCGCCGCCGCGCGCCTCGCCGCGTCGCTGCGCGACCGCGCGCCCAACCAGTCGTTCGCGAGCGACTGGCCCCTCTACCCGTTCCTGTTCGGCGGCGGGAACGACGGCGTGAAGCCGTACTCCGCCGAGGAGCTGGAGAACCTGCCGCTCCACGCCCGCCACTTCGAGAACCTCGGGCAGATCATCATGCGCTCCGGCTGGAAACCCGACTCCACCTACTGCACGTTCACCGCGGGCGCGAAGCTGCAGATGCACAAGCACCACGACGAGAACAACTTCACCATCTACAAGCACGACTTCCTCGCGCTCGACTCCGGCACGCGCGCCGTGGAGACGGACTGGAACCTGAAGTACTACTACGCCCAGACGATTGCCCACAACTGCATCCTCATCCGCCGCCCGAACGAGCCGCTACCGCGCTACTGGGGCCCCGTCTACCCCGGCCCCGAGGGCAAGACGAACGACGGCGGCATGTACGACGGATCCGCGAAGGTGCTCGCCTTCGAGACGAACGACGACTTCACCTACGTCGCCTCCGACGCCACCGCCCTCTACGGCAAGAAGTGCACGGAGGCCGTCCGCCAGTTCGTCCACCTGCTGCCCGACGTCTTCGTGGTCTACGACCGCGTGGGCGCGGCCACGCCATCTGACGCCAAGGCGTGGCTCCTGCACATGAAAGACGAACCGTCGGTCAACGGCAAACTGACCGTGGTCGAGAGCGGCAAGGGCCGTCTCTTCTGCGAAACGGTCCTCCCGGCGGACGCGCGCCTGGAGAAGATCGGCGGCCCCGGCAAGGAGTTCTGGACGAACGGCAAGAACTGGGAACCCGACGCCGCGTTCCTCGCCTCGGCCGCGCGCGGCGCGAAGCGCACGGGACGCGGTCCCTACTTCGGGGCGTGGCGCCTCGAGGTCGCACCCGGCGCCCCCCGCGCCAACGACCGCTTCCTGCATGTGTTGACGGCCACGGACACATCGGCGGCGCGTCCGCAGGTACAGAGTCTCGTGACGGACGCCTGCGACGGCGTGGCGCTCACGCTGCCCGACGGCCGCCGCGTGGAACTGCAATTCAACCGCACGGGCGCCGTGGGCGGCACGATCGCCGTCAACTGCACGCCACATCAACCTACGGGAGGGCCGCGCTTGTCGCGGCCGCTCGCCACGACCGTCCAGCCTCAGGCGGGCGTGAGCTTCCAGTAATTCGCCCGATCCATGAAATGAAAGACATATCGAACGAGGAAAAATCGTCGGCGGTCACGCTCTCCGACATGGAGATCTTCGTGTTCCCCGAGCTGATGTACGCGCTCGTGCTCGCGAACATCCTCTCCCCGCGCCTCTGGGCCTGGCGCGACCTTCCGTGGTTCGACGGCATCCGCGAGATGCGCCCGAAGAAGCGCCTCCAGCGTCTCCGCCAGCACATCATGGACAACTACACGTTCAACCTCGACCTCGAGACCTGGGGCCTCACCACCCAGCAGCGCGAACTCACCCGCTTCGCACCCTTCCTCTCCCCCGACGAGATCACGAGCTCCAACGCCCTCTTCGGCTACCAAGGCGACGTCTACTACTATGACATCGACATCCGCCGACACTTCGGCCTCGACAAGTACACCTCCGACGTGATCCCCTACTGGAAGACCGAGACGATCGAGGCGATGGACGCCTTCCGCCACAAGAAAGGCCACGCCGTCGGCGCGGGCGAGTGCGTGTCGCGCGCCGGCCTCTACGCCGCCGCCGCATTCGTCGTGTGCGGACTGCCCCTCGAATCCCTCTACCTCATGGCCACGCCACTCCACTCGCAGAACTTTCTCGACGTCGACACGGGCATACTCACGAATAACCGCCGCCTCGTGACGAAGGCCATGTGGGCGAACGGCACCGTGATCTCCCAACAGGCCCGCCGCGCCCTCGAACACGAACGCGTGACGATCGTCTCCCATTCTACCGGCTACATCCACCTGCTCTACCCCACAGCCACGATTGATCCTGCCGCCTACACGCACTTCTCGGATCGGCTCGCCTCCTTCCTCGTGCCGCCCGAGGACGCGGTCGACACGCGCCTCGTCACGCCGCGCCTGCCCGACGCGACGCGCGTTTCGTTCGACCGTTCCGACGCCCCGCTCGGCCTCACGCCCGAAATGGACCGCGCCGAAATCGCCCAGCGCCTCGATGCCCTCCGCGCCACGAACCGCGCCGCCGCGCTCACCCCCTACGCGGCACGCGAACTCGGCGTGACCGAAGAAGGCCCTTTCGTACAAGCCGCCCTCCAGCGCAACCCAGTTTCGCGCGCCGCACTCGGAGACCGGCCCGAAGAAGTCGTCGCCCGCCTCGCCGCCCTTCCCAACGAATCCATCTACGACGGTTCCTCGCGCCTCGCGCAACCCGACGAAGTGTGGAACTTCGGCCGTGGCGACGGCCTTGAGAAATGCCTCCTCGCCGCAAACTTACTGGGCGGCACGGAGATCCGCATCGACGGCGACCGCGCCTTGCTCTTCGACGACAAACGGATGGTTTGCAAATTCCCCACAGCCAAATCCCCCCGCACCCGCACCTGGCCGCTTGTTTAACCCTATCGCCCGAACAACCAGAGCGCGAAGCCCACGATCGGCGGCATCGTGAGGATGGAGAGGAGCGTCGTGCCCGAAACAAGTCCCGTCGCCGTCGTGACATCCCTGTCGAAACGCGCCGCAATCACGGTCGTGAGCGCCGCCACGGGCGCCGACGCCGCCGTCGCGATCGCCACGGCCATCACGGGATTGAGCGTCGGCACGCACGCGCGCAGGCCCACGAGCGCGCCGATCACCGCAAGCGGAACGACCAGGAGCCGCAGCGCCGCCACGCCGTACACCACGCCACGGCACAGAACGGGCCGCAGATCCGCCTCTGCCAGATACCACCCCACCATGATCATCGCAAGCGGCGTGTTGAGGTCCGCCAGCATCTGGATCGGACGCCCCACCACCTCGGGCGGGTTCACCGAAAAGAGAAAGAACGGCAACCCCAGCGCCACGCCCACCGTTCCGGGGTTGACGAGAATCGACCGCAGGTTGGTCGCCTTCGCCCCCCGGCACATCACCGCCACACCCCAGGTCCAGCACACAAGGTTGAACACCACCACGTACATCGCGCCGAAGAACACGCCGTCCGCCCCGAGGATCGCGTATTCGAGCGGCAGTCCCATGAACCCCGCGTTCGAGAAGATTGCCGCGAAGCGCAGCACGCCCTCGCGACGGGCGTCGCGGTCGTGCAGGCAGATGAGGGCGATCGCCGATCCGATGACGTGCGCGAACACGGCCACCGCAAGCGCCCAGCCAAGGTCGCCCAGAAGAGAAGGCGAGAATCTCTGCTGGATGAACGAATGGATGATCACGCACGGCGTGACGATGAGCATGAGCAGTCCCGTGACGCCCTTGATCGCGACGCCGTTCAGAAGCCGGCACCGGTTGCAGAGGCAGCCCACCGCCGTCAGGACGAAGAGCACGCCCACCTGTTTCGAGACGAGTAGAAGATTGTCAAGCATGGCCGAAGAAGTCGTGGAAGTGGTGCCACTGGTCGGGACGCGCGCGCGTCTCGCGTTCGAGGAAGCGGACGTAGGCATCGAACACGTCCCCTTCCGCCTGTTCAAAATGCGCCTCGTAGGCGTTCCAGCCCGTACGCACGCACGTGACGAAGAACACCGGGCTCTCCATCAACCGTGCGAACACGAACACGCCCTTCGGCCAGGCGCAGTCCCGGCCAAGGAATTCGTGCCGCAGCGCGGCACTCGACCCCGCGCTCACGCGGTCGCCCGCCATCAGCACGAGGTCACCGCGCCCGATCGCCGCCTGCATCTCCACGGCCGTCTCCACGCC
>JAFRNO010000730.1 GCA_017430155.1 Kiritimatiellia bacterium
ATACGGGCAAGATGTCGAACAAGTTCCGTCTTCTGGGCGGTGCGCTCCCGAAGGGCCTGAAGATTAACGCCAGCACGGGCGTCCTTGACGGGACGCCCACGACGCCCGGCACGTACACGGCCCTGCTCCAGAGCTACAAGCAGACGCAGACCGGCACGAAGAAAGTGAAGGGCAAGTCGACTCCCGTTTACGCTTACGACTACGGCACGACGGTGCCGATTACGTTCAACGTCCTCCCCGCCGGCACGATGATCGGATCGTTCCGCGGCGTCTTGAACTCGTCGGCGACCGGCGAACTGACGAACGACGCGCGGTGCCTCGGCCTGCTCACGCTCACCACGACGGCCGCGGGCAAGGTCACGGCCAAGGCCACGATCGGCGGCATCGCCTACTCCTTCAGCGGCACGACGGGCTTTGACGAGCTGCTGGATCGCGACGAGACGGCTCCCGGCTGCACGCGCCATGTGCAGGTCACGCTGACGACGCCGGTCAAGAAGCTCAATGCCAAGAAGAAGGTCGTTGCCACGGAAGTGGCCAGCCTCACGCTCACGCTGGGCGATGGCGCGCTGACGAACGAGGTGGCCCTTGCCGAAGCAGCCGGCACGGCGGAACTCACGCTGAACGTCCTCAATTCGGCGCGGACGGCATGGGTGGAGGACGTGAACTACACCGCAACCCTCTACCGCAACAACGGCGCGACCGAGTTGGGTTCGGCGGCGCTGGCTTCCTACGAGGGCTACTACACCGCGGCGCTCGCGCCTGAAGGCGTCTCGGCGGCGGACGGCATTCCGGCGGGCAACGGCTACCTCACGTTCACCGTGGCGAAGACCGGCGCCGTGAAGGTGGCGGGATCGCTGGCGGACGGCACGGCCGTCTCCTTCTCCACGATCGGCCAGCTGGTCGGCGACACCCTTGCCGACCCGGCGGCCTGCACGCTGACGGTGCCGGTCTTCGCGGGCTCGGCGGCATACGCGTTCGGCGGCGAGGTGAAGATCGCGCTTCCGGCGGGGGGCGAATTCCCGGTGGTGCTGCCGTCGGCGAAGCTTGTCTGGGAGAAAAATGCGGCCAAGACCACCTCGCAGGACGGAACTGCCTTCGCCATCAGCGCCGCGCCGACGGGCGGGTGGTACGACAAGGTCGTCAACCTCCAGAACTACTACCTGAACCGCGAGTTCGCCGTTTCGTCGATCAATTCCGCCGACGACCTGCCGGCGGCGGCGCTCGCGAGCGGCTATTCGTTCTCCACGCTCTCCTCGCCGAATGACCTGGGCGCGTCGTTCGTGGGCAACAGCCTGACCGTGCCGGCGCGCAAGCTCGTCAAGAACATGACGACGGGCCTGTCCGATTTCGGGACGAGCGTCAACCCGTGGAACACGACGGTGAAGTTCAACCGCGCGACGGGGCTCGTCTCGGGCACGTTCAGCGCCTGGGAGTGGATCGTCAAGAACGACCTCGAGAATGCCTTCGACACGGCGCAGAAGCAGATCACGGGGCTCGCGCACAAGGGCGTGCTGCTCTATTCGCGCGACGACTCGGCCGAGTCCCCGCTCGCGGACAACGTGCTGACGGCGGGCTTCTTCCTGATGCCCGCGACGACGAGCACGAAGGCGGCGACGAAGAACGCGTCGTGGAAGGCTTCGCTGCCGTTCAACATCCTCACGGTCAACGACGACGAGAAGGTCTGGGACGAGAAGGAGTTCGAAGACGACTAGGAGGCCACGTAATTGATGGGCGCATCGCTTCGAACAGTTCTGCTCGTGATTCCGCTGGCGGCCCTTGCGGCCGGTCGGTCGGAGGTGCTGGGCTTTGATCCGACGGCGTCAAACGCCTTGGAGTCCGCCGCATCCATCTACATCGCGCCCGAGAACGAGTTCATCTACCGCATGCGTTTCCCCGACGGGAACTACCGCGAGTTCCAGAGGACCGTGAGCGATTCGGCGAGTCCCCTGCAGAAACTCTGGAGTCCAAATGACTGGAAGGGCGGCCTGCGGGCGAAGGAGCGTCTGATCTACGTGGAGAGCAGCACGAACGTCGTGGGGGGGCGCGCGCTGTTTCTCTTCCGGAACGGACGCCTCGTCACGTTCGAGCAGAACGGCAAGGTGGGCAAGATCCCGTATGAAGCGCCCCGGGCGCCCACGGCAGGCGGAGCGCCCTATTATTTCGGCGATAGCGAGTCCGAAGACGCCGAGCCGGGCGCCGCAAAGCGGAAGCCGCAGGGATTGGCAAAGGACGTCCAGCGCGAGCTGAAGAAGAAATGGGCGAAGAGCGGCCGTCTGCGCTGGCCGTTCGAGAACCCGAACGAGAACGGATTCCTCTACCTGTCCATCGCGCTGTTGGCCACGGCGCTGTTCTACGTTCCGCGCCGTGCAGCCAAGATCGCGGGGGGCGTGTGCTTCGTGGCGGCGTCGGCCGCGCTGGTGATGACCGCGTCGCGGGGCTCGTTCATCGCGTTCGCGCTGGGGCTTGCGCCCGCGATCGCGTTCAATTTCAAGAAGCTGATCCGTTCGAGGGAGTTTCTGGTCCTGGCAGGGGTCGTGTTGCTGACGGCCGTCACATGGGTCGCCCTGCATCCGGAGCTGTTCACGCGCGGGTTCGTGAAGAAGTCGCGTTGGTCGAACGAGACGCGCCTCGAGATGTGGACCACGGCGCCGCAAATGATCGCGGAGGCGCCGAATGGCTGGGACGGCCTGCGCGTGAACCCGAAGTACATGGTGGGGCGGGCGTATGTGGATTGGTACGACAGCCTTTCGCAGATATCCCTTTCCGGCTCGCTCGTCAACGACCACCTGACGCGTCTCGTGGGCTATTCCCGTCTCGGCCGGTACACCTACCTGTTCATCTGGTTCGGGCTGCTCGCCTTGACGGCCTACACGGCGTCTCGCACGAAGCGCGCCGTGTCGCTCGGCGTCTTCGTGGCCCTGGCCGTGGCGGGCTGGTTCAACGCCGTGCTCATGAACGGCTTTCTCTGGGGCGTGCCGATGGCGGCCCTCGGGCTGTTCCTGGCCGGACGGCCCTGGCGCGTCTGGCGGCCGCGGACGGTTGGCCTGCTTGTCGCCGGAGCGGCCGTTCTGGCCGTCTGCTCGCTTGAGGGAATTGCCGCATACGGCCGCGCGACCATCAAGCGGGACTATGCGATTCGCGTGGGGGACGGCCAGGTGCGCGTGAAGGGCGATACCCCCGAGATATGGATCGTCGACGACGGCAAGGCACTCGGAGGGGTGATGTCCTGCCGCGACATCCGTCGTCGCTACCTCAACCATCCGTCTTCGCCACCGGTGGGGTACGTGCGCCATGTGGACGACTTGCCCCGGGAGAAGATCGCGCGTCTCGTCCTCGCCGGCGACATGGGGCGCACGTGGCTCGAGGGCTTGCAAAAGGCCGCCGAAAAGGGCGAGGACATCTCGCAGCGCGTCCCGCAGGAGCTGGTGTTCGTCACGCCGTCGTTCCCGCCTTCCGAGATGCCGGAAGAGATCGTGAAGGCATGCAAGGTCACGTACGTGATCGGCGAGTTCGTCGCGCGGTACGATGCGGAGGAGTTCGCGGCCCCGCCCGCGTGGGTGGCCGTCGTTCCGGGCATGGAGCTCTACATCGACAACTGGATGCGTTTCGCGGTTGAGTGAGGCGCCGCCGCGTGCGGCGTGAACAAACAGAAAGGAGTGGACCATGAAAAGATGGATGGCTTTTCTGGCGTGTCTGCTGGCGTGCGCCGCCGCGGACGCGGCAAGCCCCACGGCCACGCTCTTGAATGCGCGGCGTTCATCAAGCGCCGCCGCCACGACGGGCGTGTGGCTGGCCAATTTTTCCAAGGCGAAGTCCTACGCGACGAGCCACGACGTGCCGCTCGTCGCCGTGTGGTCGAACGGCGATTCCTGCGGACACTGCACTACCTTCGAGTCCGCCTGCAACTCGACGTACTTCAAGAACTGGATGAAGACGAGCGGCTGCGTGTTCTTCTTCACCTGGTCCGGCGAGTCGCAGGGAAAGATCGGCGGGACGATCTTCCACTGGTGCCGCAAGAACAAGAACACGGCCTATCCGTTCGTGCGCATCTACTGGCCGGACGGCAGCGTGGACGTGGCGACGGTGGGCGACACGATGGACGGGAAGAAGAGCGGCACCACCGGAGGAAAGAAGGTGGCGGCTTACATCAAGTCGAAGTGCGCCAAGTTCTTCAACAAGAACGCCGTGGTGAAGCCGTACACGGTGGAGTTCGACCCGAACGGCGGGACGGGTGAGATGGCCGCAAAGGCGACGAAGGTCGGCGCCACGTTCACGTTGCCGGCAAACGCCTTCGCGTATCCGGACTACTCCTTCACCGGCTGGGCCAAGACCTCCGCCGGCGCGGTCGCCTACAAGAACAAGGCGTCCGTCAAGAACCTTACGACCGTCTCCAACGGCGTGGTCACGCTCTACGCCAAGTGGAAGCGGACCACGTTCCGCACGTACTACACGGGAATCAAGTACACGATCTCCATGACCGATCTGAAGGGCTGGACGCCCAACAAGAAGGTGACGGGCATGACGTGGAACAAGACGACGGGCAAGTGGTCGGGCAAGCCGACGAAGGCCGGCACGTTCACGATCAAGTTCACGAAGGGCAAGAGCTCCGCCACGCGCAAGGTCGTCGTGGCGAAGGACACCGTGACGTTCGCAGACGAGGCTGCGCTGAATCGCGTGTTCGCCGAGGGCGAGGACATCGCGCTCGACATCTCGCCGGCCTCGCACGCGGGTGCCCCGAGGTCCGTGGCGGTGACAGGCTTGCCGTCGGGTCTCGGCTACGCGGACGGCGTGATCACGGGCCGCACCGAGCGCGTCGGCACGTTCAAGGCCACGGTGACGGTCGTCTCCGCCGCAGGACAGAAACTGACGCGCGCGGTGTCCGTCCAGGTCGGCGTGCCGGAGTTCTGCATCGGCACGTTCAACGGGTTCATCGGTTTCGTGGACACGAGCCGGCTTGACGAACTCGCGCTCTCGAACCGGGGGACGTTCCGCCTCGCCGCGCCGTCGAACGCAAATCTCTCCGCGAAGATCGTGACCGCGAAGGGAACGTACGCGCTCACCGGTATCGGTTGGCTGAACACCGGCAACGGCGTCTACACGGCCGACCTGGCGACGGCGGACGGCCAGCACGTGCTGGAGATCCGGGCGAGCGAGGAGTCGATGGGGCTCGCGGCCTCGTTCCACGAGATCGGCTCGTTCACCCCGTCCTACGGCACCACGTATTCCGTGTGGGCGCAACGCGCGCCCTTCGCCCAGAATGCCGACGGCTCGTACTGCGATCCGAACATCGAAGAGGTGATGAAGCACCGGAACGTGGTGGGCAAGTGGTACTTCAAGGCATATGGAAGCGGCTCCTCGTGGTTCCTCGACTACGCGACGGCAAGCACGGCGAACCTCACGCTCACGGTGAAGGACGACGGCATCGCGCAACTGGCCGGCAAGGTCGGTTCCTACTCCGTGAGCGCCTCCTCGGCCGTCTTCGTGTTCGACGGCGACGTCGCTTTGGGCTTCGTGCGCGCGGACTTCCCGATCCCCGTGACGGTGAACAAGGTGAAGAAGACGCTGGACATCTGGCTCAACCTCTGGTTCGACCGCGATCGAGGGCATTTCAACGCGCGCGGCGAGGGCATCGGCGCCGCCTCCCTGGAGACGTTTGAATGAGTTCTGCGGCGTCTCCCAGCGGTGCAACGCGCGTCTGGCCGGGCGGCCTGCGCGTGCTGCTGCTCATGACGGCCGACCTCGCCTGCCTCGTGGCCGTGTGGGCGCTCGTCGTGTGGGGATATCGGGCGCTGGGATTCGGCCACTACAAGTACGGCGCCGGATTCTACTTCACGCTTTGGCCGGCCGGCGTGGTTTTCCTGGCGACGAACGCGCTCTTCCGTCTCTACCACGGCAGCGTCTTCTACCCGTCGGCGCCCGTGAACCCCGTTGAGGAATTCCGCCGCCTGGTGGGATCGGCCGTGCTCACGCACGTCGGCGTCATCGCCGCGCTGGCGATCGCCTACCAGTCGACCGAACACTACTCGCGCGCGGTCATCCTGATCTCCGGCATGCTGACGGCCATGGGCGTGCAGCTCGTGCGCAACGTGTTGCGGTGGATCCTGAAGAAACTCGACGTCGCGCAGATACCCGTGGTGCTGATCGGGACGGGCGAGACGGCGCAGCTCGTGGGCGCGACGCTCGCGCAGGACGCCTATACGGGTTTCCGGGTGGCGTTGGAGGCCGACGTGGCGGTGGTGTGCGAGGACATGCGGATATTCAAGTGCGAGATGTCGGAACTCACGCGGACCTACCGCCATATCGTGTACGTGCCGTCCGGCGCGTCCTTCCCCGTGTTCGGCGCGCAGGCGGTGGCGTTCGACGGCCTGGCCGCGCTTGAAATGCTCAACCAGCGCCGGATGCTGGCCCTGCGGGTCGAGAAATGGCTTCTTGACAAGTTGCTCGCCGTCATCGCGTTCGTGCTGCTGCTGCCGTTCTTCGTGGTCGTCCCCGTTCTGATCAAGCTGACGTCCAGAGGACCGGTCTTCTATCGCCAGAACCGCTTGGGACGGGGGGGACAGCCGATCCGCGTGTGGAAGTTCCGCTCGATGTACGCGGACGCCGACGCGCGCCTCGCGTCGATACTCGCCTCCGACCCCGCGAAGAAGGCGGAATGGGAGGCGAACTTCAAGCTGGCGGACGATCCCCGCGTGACGCCCCTGGGCCGCTTCCTGCGCAAGACGTCGATCGACGAGTTCCCGCAGCTGTTCAACGTGTTCGCCGGCGACATGGCGCTCGTGGGGCCGCGGCCGATCGTGTCGGACGAGGTGAAGTACTACGGCGCGGCCTATGACATCTTCGCGTCCGTACATCCCGGTGTAACCGGCCTCTGGCAGGCATCGGGGCGCAGCGGAACGGACTATGCGCGCCGCGTGGCGCTTGACACGTATTATGTCCTCAACTGGTCGCCTTGGATGGACGTGTGGATTCTGTTCCGCACCGTCGGGGCCGTGCTGTTCATGCGCGGCGCGTGCTAGGCGCACCGGCGATGACGAAGTGGGAGAATGGAGTTGGATGTGAGAAAGACGCTGGCGGTTGGACATTTCTACAACGCGCCGTTTCAAGAGGCCTGCAAATCCCATCTGGGCCGAATCCGCGAGGTGTTCTACGCGTGGCCGGGCGTGCTGAGTTGCCGTCCCGCGCCGGAATTCACGCCCGAGGTGCGCGCGCGGCTCGTCGACGACCTGAAATGGTGCCGCGCGAACGGCATCGGCCTCGATACGCTCTTCAACTGCAACTGCTACGGCGACCTCGCGGTGTCGCCGGACCTCGCGGACTTCGTTTCCCGCATGTTGGGAGAGATGGACGCGGAGGGTCTGTTCCCCGACACCGTCACGACCACCTCGCCGTTCATCGCGACTGTCCTGCGGCAGCGGTTCCCGTCCGTGAAGATCCGCCTCAGCATCAACATGCGCATCCACGGCACGGTTGGCTGCGAACCGGTCATGGAACTGTTCGACTCGTTCTACGCCTCGCGCGAGCACCACCGCGACCTTGCATGGCTGGCGCGTCTCGGCGAATGGGCGCATGCGCACGGGAAGGCCCTGGGGATGCAGGTCAATTCGGGCTGCCTGCGCCAATGTCCGTTCCAGCAGTTTCACGACAACCTGCACGGACACAACCGCATGGGCCAGTCAAAGGTCGGCGAGCGATTCGGCTTCTCCGTGTTCCGCTGCAAGACGAACTACGACCGCGGCAACTATGAGGATTTCCTGCGCGCGACGTGGATCCGCCCCGAGGATCTTCCGCGCTACGAAGAGCATGTGGACGTGGTGAAGCTCGCCACGCGTCGGCACGCGCATCCCGTGGAGGTGCTCAACGCCTACGCGACGTATGCCTATGATGGCGATCTCGCACTCTTGATGGATCCGGCCTATCCGTTTCCAGGGACGTTCGACAACGCGGCGCTGGGCGCATCGGCGCTCTGGCCGGAAGTCCGCGCCTGTCCGGACGCGAACGACTGCCGTCACTGCGGCCGATGCACGGAACTGCTCCGCGAAGTGTTCAGGCCACGTGTGGCCGGGGAGCCTGCCGGCGCGCACGTGGCCTCGGCGTTCACGCACTTCTACAAGGGGTGACGCCGTCAAACGGCTGTCTCACCAGCAGTGACGCCGGTAGTAGTACGGCGGCGGTGGCGGCGGCGGCGGCGCGTACCAGCCACGGTAGAATGGCGGGGGCGGCGGAGGAGGC
>JAFRNO010000731.1 GCA_017430155.1 Kiritimatiellia bacterium
AACGTAAAACCGTGCCCGATACGATATTGCGTTAAGTGATAAAAGATGATACAATTCCGTTGTTCTTTTTGAGAAGGAGCCTTGGAGATGAAGAGAATTGTTGCTTTGCTGGCGATGGCGAGCGCGGCGGTGTTCGCCGCAGACGAGTATACGCTCGCGGACGGCGTGCTGACGTTCGACGTGGACGTGGCCGACTACCCGGAGGCGACGCCCTACGAATACACGACTGCCTTGAGTGGCGTCACGTCGATCGTCAAGAAGGGGACGGGCGCGGTGAGCCTCGGCGCGACGGCGACCGCCAACACGTTCACCGGCACGATGATGGTGGAGAATGGTTTCCTCATGGGCTGGAAGCCGCGCTTCGGCAGGCCGGCCACCGTGACGGTCGAGAATGGCGCGGCGGTGGTGTTCACGGAGACCTCTGCCTACACGACCGATAACTTCGCTGACACGATGTTTTACATCGAAGGTGATGGTCCGGACGGCAACGGCGCGCTCCAGCGCCCGTGGGCGCGAGCTTATTCCGACGAGGGCTGCCTCTCCTCCGTGACTATGACGGGCGACGCGACGATCAACGCTGGTTCCCGCTGGGGAATAGACGGTGGCACGTTGGACATGAACAACCACACGCTCACCCTGTCGTCCGCGAAGGAGGATACGGCATACTCAAGCAGGTCGTATTCGCGCATATTTACCTTGTCCCGCTATGCGACCACCTACGTGAAGAATCCGGGTGTAATCGTCGCCACCAACGCCTGCCGGCTGAACGTCGAGGGTTCCACTGCAAAGTTGCGCGATGTAGTCGGCTCGAACGGCACGGTGTCGAACATGACTGTGAGGTTGACGAACGGCACGTATCTGCGCCTCTTTCAAGTGTATAAGGACGCATTTCCGTGCCATGTCGTCTCGGAAGGCGAATCAAACATCATGGTCAACAACCAGAAACTGTCCCTTGCGAGCAGCCTCAAGCAGTCCCACATGGAGGGACCGGTCGAGATCGCGGGAACGAGACTGAATATGAGCCTTTATGCGACAGGCTTGGAGGCCAGCAACGCCTGCCTGTGGGTGAACGGCCCTGTTTCGGGGCGAGGAATCCTGTGGAACCCCACACGCGGGCGGTTGTATCTGATGGGGACGAACACGCACGTGGTTGGAAGCATCCGCCAGACGGACAACGGCGAGTTCATCCTGCAGGACAGCGTGACGGTGAACATGACCAACGCCATATCGACCGGGACTTATGCGCTCTTCGGCTCCGGAACTTCGGTTGCCACGCCTCCCACGCTGACGGTGAAGGACAACGCACGCCTCATCTTCCGCGAGGGGTGTGAAAAACTCGCTGATCTCATGGTAGGCTATCATACGACAGGCGGCGACAACCGTTACGGCATTATGAAGATCCAGGACAATGGAATCGTCTCGAACAACGTGCAGATAGGCTACTATGGCAAGGGCGCATGCTACCTGATGGGCGGCGAACTGCACATGCTGACGGGCAATTCCGGACCGCAACTGGCGTATGCCAGCAACAGCTACGGCTACATCGGCGTCGATGACGGTTTCTACCACTTGAACAACTGGTTCTATTTCGCCCGTCGTGGCCCCGGGTTCTTCGTGCAACGCGCCGGCCGTTCGCTCATAGGTCCGTCGTCCATCCCGTTCCGCCTGGCCGACAAAACGGCGGCCGCCTACGGCAACCTCGCCATCTTGGGCGGTACGTCTACATGGAACAAGGGATATCTGGCGATGAACTTCACCTCTTATACGCCAGTCGGCGAATCTTCCACCTCCGTCGCGACGGTGGCCAGTACGAACGCGTTGATGGACATGTCGGAATCGTACATCCTCCTCTGTCCGGCCACGAATGCGGCGAAGGCAGTCACGGCAATCGTCAACGTCAACGACGGCGGCACGCTGAAGGTGAAGAACTTCACGCTGCGCCTTGTTACGAACAGCGCCAACCCGTCTTGGGATACCTACAAGAACCTCGTGCAGGACTCTACGCGCTCCTATCTCAACTTCAACGGCGGCACGCTGGTGACGGCGGCGGCGGGCGAGTTCTTCGCCAACGGCACCGATCCAACTCGACTTCTGACGCGTGTGACGATTTTTGAGAAGGGAGCCGTCATCGATACGAACGGGAAGAACGTCACGTGGCGCATGCCGCTGGAGCGTCCGTACGGACATGGTATCGCGTCCGTCACGCTGCCCGCCGCGGCCCTCGCCAAGGAGACGCTCATCGGTCCGACGCGCTGCTACATCACCTCCACCGAGGGCGGCGTGGCGGCGGACGCGCTGATGGACTTCGACGACACGAACCGCGTGGCGCGCGGCATGATCGTCACTTCGCGGGGATTCGGCTACGAGACCGCGCCGACCGTGAAGGTTCACCAGGCCAACTGCGCCGACACGTGGGACTGCACGGTGGAGACGGTTGACTTCGACGCGGCGGACTTCGCGCACGGCGGCCTCACGAAGCGCGGTGCGGGCACGCTCACGATCACCTGCACCAACACGTACGGTGGCGCGACGCGTCTGGAAGGCGGCACCTTGGCTTTCTCCCATGAACACGGCTATCCGGGCGGCGACTTGGAGATTGCGGCCGCCGCCGTGCAGGGCCAGACGCTTGCCGCGCCGCTACTCACGGCGCATACACTCGCGTTCAACGCGGGGAAGGGCGTGCGCGTGACGGAAGCGGATGACTTGGACGACAAGACGTTCGGCCGCGCGAAGACGGTTGCCACGTTCACCACACCGCTTGCGGAACTGCCGTCCCTCACGCTGGTGGACGGCAACGGGGACGAGCTGCCGCCTTCTGGCCTCTGGTGCCTGATGCTGACGGACGGCGGCCGCACGCTGACATTCGGCGCGGTGCGCGGAACGCAGGTGATTTTCCGCTGAGGGTCTGGCAGGCATGTGATTTTTGTCACGGTAAAAGGAGTACGGAAGAAATGCAAAAGGTGATTGCCTACATGGCGGCGATGGGAATCGCCGGCGGTATGGCGTTGTCGGCGTGGGCGGCGACCGACCTCGCGGGTGTGGACATGACCGTGACGTCGCTCGTGGGCGACGAGGTGTTTGAGAACACGTCCGAGACGGCGGCGACGCTCACACTTGATCTCGCCGATGACGTGACGTGGACGGGCAGCGTGTCCGGCCCCGTGAACCTCGTCAAGACGGGCGCGGGCACGCTTACGGTGGACGGCGACGGCTACC
>JAFRNO010000732.1 GCA_017430155.1 Kiritimatiellia bacterium
ATCGACGAGCACCTCTGCAAGATCTACCTCAACAAGGGCGAGCGCTGGGCGTTCGAGACCGAGGGAGCGGGAGGGCCGCTCGAGATGGTCGCCTACAACTCCGCCGGCACGATCCTGGCCTCCAACGAATCGATTGACGGGGAGTCGTTCGACACGCGCGTGGTGATCGCCGCGCCCGCTTCGGGCGTATACTACGTGGGCGTATGCGATTCGACGCTGGACGTCGACGACGTGCCGGCCGGCTCGCCCATCACGCTCAAGGCGAGCAACACGGCGGGAGGCGTCCTCGCGGACGACTTCGACCCGGTGGACGACGTGTACGCCACGGCCACGCAGATCGTCCCGTATCCGGCCACGACGAACCAGCCGACCGTCATCTATACGCAGGAACGCGCCGACGCGGCGGCGCTGGGCTCCATCCACGGCCCGCACCGCTTCAACGCGGCCGACCTCTACGACGTGTTCGCCTTCCCCTGCCGCAAGGGCTATACCTACAAGCTGCGCGCGGAGTTCGCCGACACCAACGAGGTCTCGTTGCTCGCCCTTGACGCGAAGCTCTTCAACATCCTGAACGGCAAGGAACGCAACGTCAAGTACACGGGCACGGTCTCGCCCTCCTGGGGCGACGCCGTCCGCGAGGACGACCTGACCTTCAAGGCCACGACGAACGCGGTCCATTACCTGCGCGTCTGGGTGGGGGACGGCAAGGGACTTGACTTCCCCGCCTACAATATGCATATAATCGGCGGCGTCGGCACGAACGAGAACGCGGTCGGCCTCGTGCGGGTCGTATCGAAGGGCGCGCCCGGAACCTGGTCGGTCGGAACCGAGAAGTTCGCCTATCCGTCCGGCGGCACGCTGACCGTGACGACGAACGCCGCGCTGACGGTCAAGGCCAATGCGGTCTCCGGCTTCTCCATCGTTCCTCCGGCCAGCACGCCCGTGCCCATTCCGGCTTGGCAGGAGGGCTCCGAGCTGGTCGTCGTGACGAACACCTATACCGACATCTACGACGTGAAGTACCAGACCGGGACGCGGACGGTGACGAAGAACGGCAAGAAAGTGACGGAGAAGGTCTATTCGCCGGCGGACGGCGACGCGACGCCTGCGGGCGCGTTCGCGATCGTTCCCGCGGCAACGGTGAAAACCGTCAAGCGCACGCTCTGGACGAACGACCCCGCCGACCATTTCTCCTTCACGGCGGCGACGAACGTCTACTACAACTTCTCGGTCGCGAGCACCCTTGCCGACGGTTCCGGCGACGCGGTGATCACCGTGTCGAACGCCACGGCGGGCGTGCTGTATTCGGGCGAGACGGAAATCAAGCGCGCGCTCCTGCCCGTGGGCGTCAACTATGTGATCGTGTCGCATGGCACGGACGAAAAGGCCGATTCGGCTTACGCGCTCTCCTTCAGCAGGGCGGCGGGCGGCATCGTGCGCTTCACGAACGCGAAGGGCTCGGCCGCCGTCTCGTCCTTCACGGTCAAGGAGGGCTCGGCCGCCGCCACGCTGTACGTGCAGCGCACGGGCACCGAGGGCGCGATGCGCGTCCGCTACGCGACGCAGGCCGGAACGGCCATCCCCGGCACGAACTACTATCCCGTGACGGACGGCGAGCTTTCGTGGCCCGCCGGCAACAAGGCGGTGAAGGCCGTCAAGGTCAACCTCATCCCCGACGCGATGACACAGTGGGAGGCGTCCAACAAGGTCTTCACGGTGCGGCTCTACCCCGTGGACGAGTACGACCTCGAGGATGGCGAGTACCTGCCGCGCATTGCGGGCGACACGGCGACCGTGACGATCGCGGAGTCGTCCAAGAAACTGCCCGGCACGGTGTCGCTCGCCTCCTACGGCGCGGACGACGCGGCCGTCGCGAACGTGAAGAAGCCCGTCGTGACCGGCACCGCCGGCACGCCGCTCACGCTCACCTTCACCCGCACGGGCGGCACGGACGGTCCCGTTTCCGTCAAGGTGTCCTCGCCGACTGCGGCGCAGGCCAAGACGAACAAGGACACGGCCCTCGTCGCCAAGGACTACGAGGCGTTCGCCGAGACGCTCGCGTGGGAGGACGGCGATGACGCCCCGAAGACGGTCACCGTGAACCTGCTGCCGAGCGCGAACTACGCGGCTTCGAAGAAGTTCATCTTCAACATCGCCGTTGTCAGGACGGACGGTACGCTCCCGACGCTCGCCGCCAAGACGGCTACGCTGACGATCCTGAACGACACGGTGGCGGAGACCGCCGCCGCATACGCGAAGACGATCGCCACTGCGACGGGCCTCAAACTCGGGTCGACGGGCACGTGGTTCAACGACTACGACGGCGCGCTCCGCAGCGGCGCCGTGAACGGCACGCTCACCTACACGCTCACCGGCCCCGGCCTCTTCGCCTGCGAGCCGACGGTCGTGCTTCCCGATTCTTCCGCCGACGCGGCCACGCTCACCTGCCAGTTCGTGACCAAGTCCGGCAACAAGGTGACGTGGAACGAGACGGTCACCGACTTCTCAAGCCGCCTCGTGCGCATCGTTCCCGCCGGCACG
>JAFRNO010000733.1 GCA_017430155.1 Kiritimatiellia bacterium
GCGCCGAGCGCGGCAAGGAGAATCGCGCGTTCCATGTCAGGGGGGATTAGAGGTCAAAGGTGATCAGGAAGGCGGCGGAGTAGGCGTCCGGCTTGGAGAGGGTGAACTTGCCGTTCTTCATGTTGACGGGGAACGGCTCGAGGTCCTTCTCGAAGCTCAGCACGCGCGCCGAGACCTTCTTCACGCCCGTCAGGCCCTTCACCGTCACGGGGATCTGTGTCCCGCGGCCGTAGTAGTCGGTGACCAGCAGGAAGGCCTTCTTCCCATCCGCGCTCTTCGTGGCGAAGGCGGTCACGTCCTTGTCCGTGCTCGTACTCGCGCAGATGTCGGCGCTGTCGCGCTTGATCTCGCCGAACGCCTTCATCGCGTAGAAGTTCTTGTTGAGCTCCTTCGTCTCGTAGTTCATGAAACCCCAGTTGCCGTAGAAGCGGCAGCCGTAGAAGTAGGCCTGGTCGTAGCGGGAGGTCTGGAGGCGGGAGAGGATCGTGAGCGAGTAGCAGGCGGAGTTGATGTCGTTCATGTTGTCGGGCGCGCGGACCTTCGCGTTGCGGCCCCAGCCGGACTTGCAGACGAAGTGCCACTCGTTGATGATGAACTCGAGACCGTCGAATCCCTCCTCCTTGCACATCTTGTCCGCCCTGGCCGCCATGTCGAACATCCGGTCGGGGTCGTTGCCGTAGTAGTGCCAGGAGAGGAAGTCGGGACGCACGCCCGCCTCCTTGCAGGCGCGGAGGATCGGGCGGAACCAGTCCTCGCGCATGGAGCAGAGCGCGGGGCCGCCGACCTTGACATCAGGGAATTCGGACTTCAGGCGCTTCAGCACCTTCACGAAGAACTTGACGAACAGTTCGCGACGCTCGGCGTTGCGGTTGTTCTTGGGGTCGCGGTCGTTCACGCCGCCGTTGAAGCTCCACATGTTGTTGGAGCCGTCGGGTTCGTTCCAGATCTCCCAGTACTTGATCGGGCGCACCTTGCCGTCGGCGGTGCCCCAGCCCTTCTCGTAGTGGCGCACGATGCCCGCGAAGACCTCGGCCATGTGGTCGAAGTCCTTCGGGATCTCGGCGGCGAAGTGGATAAGGCCCGTATGCTCGATCGACGTGCCAAGGCGATAGAACGGCTTCTGCCCGATGGCGTACTGGAGGTCCACCATGAAGTCGGTCGTGTCGAAGAAGTAGTTTTTGGGATCCTTCGGGTCGAGGTGCCTGAGCGGGAACACGTACTGCACGTCGAAGGCGCGGCAACCGCAGTTGATGAGCCCGAGGTCGTGCGAGCGCACGTAGTCGAAGTTCATCTCCTTGAGCTTGTCGTCCCACACGGTCTGGTGGGCGCGCTCGAAGTTCGGGGCGTAGCCCGAGGAGTGGAGGGCGGGACGGAACTTCGCGGTCGTCTGCGAGAAGTCCGCCGTCACGGCCGCCGACGCGGCGAGCGCCGCGCCGCACGCGGCCAGAAGGATTGTCTTCTTCATGTCAATATGCCTTTCTTTGTTGCTGAAAACCTACTTGCGCGACATCCAGCAAGACATCGCGTCATCATTATACCACATATCCGCCCTAAAGCGGAGTTCCGATGGAATCCGTCAGGGGAGCGACACGACCTTCTTGCCCAGCGGGGCAAAGCTGACCTTTGCGATCCGGAAGCACGCGATTCCGAACGGGATGCCGATGATCGTCACGCAGAAGAACAGACCCGCGATCACGGCGCTGATCCAGAGCCAGAGCCCCGCGAATATGACCCAGATGACGTTCAGCAAGAACGTGCACGCCCCGGCATTTTCGCTCGGCACCACCATTTTCCCAAATGGGAAGAAGGCGAATTGAGCAATCCGGAAACAGGCAATGCCATAAGGGATGCCGATGATCGTCAGGCAAAAGAACAGACCCGTAATCAGCCATTCGAGACCCATCCACAGGCCGCCCAAGAGGAACCAGAGGATATTTCCTAGTACTGCCAGCATAACAAGAACTCACTTTCTCTTAGAGGTTGTTTGCATTTAGAATATCAAACCCATCCCCGTCCGTCAATCATTCTACGGAGCTCGTCCGGTCAGAAAACCTTCTCGTATTCGCCCTTCTGGACTTTCTTCAGGCAGGAGAAGCCCGCGCGCTTGGCGCGGTAGTGGAGATCGGTCTGGGAATGGCCGAGACCGGGGGCCTGGATCACGCGGAACACCGGCGCGCCGCAGTCGGGGCAGACGGTGAGCTTCGGGTCGTTGATCGACTGATTGACCTCAAAGCCCGCGCGGCACTTCGCGCACCCCTTCTTCCCCTCCTTCGCCTCGTAGACGTATATCGGCATGGCCGCCTCCTCACTTCGCGAGCGACAGGAATTCCTGCCGCACCTTCTCGTCCTCGCGGAAGCTGCCGAGCATGGCGGATGTCACCATCTCGGAGTCCTGCTTCTCCACGCCGCGCATCATCATGCAGAGGTGCCGGCAGCGGAACACCACGCCCACGCCCTCGGCCTTGGCCGCGTCCTGGATCGCCTCCGCCACCTGCTCCGTGAGGCGCTCCTGGATCTGCAGGCGGCGCGCGAAGCAGTCCACGATGCGGGCGATCTTCGACACGCCCAGCACCTTGCCCCGTGCGATGTAGCCAACCGCGCACGTGCCGTAGAACGGCAGCAGGTGGTGCTCGCACATCGAGTAGACCTCGACGCCGCGCAGCACGATCATGTGGTTCGCGCCCGTCTCGAAAATGGCGTTGTTCAGGACGCCCCGCGGCGTCTGGCGGTAGCCGCGCGTGAGAAAGGCAAGCGACTTCGCCACGCGCGCAGGCGTCTTCAACAGCCCGTCGCGGCCGGGATCCTCGCCGAGCTCCACGAGGAGCTGGCGCACGAGCGAGGCGATCTTCTTTTCGTCCGGCTCCCGAATGTCTTTCTTCTTCATTTTTCTACTCCAATTCCTGTCTCTTTCCCGCGCGGGAGGGCCGCGCTTGTCGCGGCCGCATGGCGACCGAAGAACCGGTCCACGACGACGGCGATCGCGCCGTCGCCCGCCACGTTGCAGGCGGTGCCGAGCCCGTCCATCGCCACGTACACGGTCATCAGCATCGTGCACTGCTCGGGCGTGAAGCCGAGAATCGACTCCAAAAGACCGAGCGAGCTCATGATCACGCCGCACGCCACGCCGGGCGCGGCGACGGCTGTGATCGCCATCATGAAGATGAAGTACGTGAACTGGCCGAGCGTGACGGGCGCGCCCGCGAGCACCATGAACGCGACGGCGCACGAGACCACCTTCACGGTGGAGCCGGCCAGGTGGATCGTCGCGCAGAGCGGCACCACGAGACCCGTCGTCTCCTCGCCGATGCCGTTCTTCCGCACGCAGCGCATGGTGACGGGAATCGTGGCTGCGGACGAGCAGATCGTAAGCGCGGTGAAGTACGCGGGGAGCATGTTCCAGACGACGGGGAGCGGGTTGCGCCGCGCGAGGAGGCAGGCGACGCCGTACTGGATGAGGAGCAGGAGCACGGTGAGGACGATGCTCATGGCGATGATCTTCGCGGCCGTGACGCCGAAGGCGGCCAGCTGCCCGGAGGCGGTCATGTTCGCGATCATCGCCATGATGTAGAACGGCAGCACGGGAAGGATCGCGTGTTCGATCGTCTTGGAGACGATCACGCGCAGGTCGTCGAACACGCGCTTGATCGCCTGCGCCTTCGTGAAGATGATGCCGAGACCGATCATGAACGAGAGGAAGAGCGCCGTCATCACGTTCATGACGGGCGGGATTTCGAGGAGCGGTTTCACCTTGGCGGCCTTGTCAAGGTGACCGATGCCTTCGGTGAGGATGGAAGGGAACACGGCCGCGCTCCCGAAGTAGGAGAGGAAGCCGGCGAAGACGGTGGAGCCGTAGGCGATGAGGACGACGGCGAGCAGCGTCTTGCCCGCGCCCGACCCCGTCTCGGCGATGGCGGGCGTGACGAGGCCGAGGATGAGGAGCGGCACGATGAAGCGGAGAATCTGCCCGAACACGCCGCTGAACGCGTTCACGCCCTTGAGCCCCCACGCGCACGGCGCCCAGGGATGGCCGAGCACCCAACCAAGCGCCACACCGCCCACGATGGCGATGAGGATCTTCGAGAAAAGTCCGAGTTTTATTTTTCGCATGGCCGTATTCTACCAAACGTCCGCGCGCGCCGCAACCTCGGTCATTCGAAACTCCGGCTCTGGTCCGCGTCCAATCCCGGCATGTCGCGCGCGCCCATCGGCCCGCCGTCGGTGGCGCGCGCCGTGCCGAACGAGCCGGGCTTCAGACGGTAGTCGCGCTTCGCGGGGTCGACGAACTCCGGCAATCCCCAGATGGAATCCCTGTCCAGTCCCGTCTCCGCCTTGTACTTCGCGAACTCGTCGCTGCCCGCGCCGTACGAGAGCGTCTTCGCCTGCGGGTTCCTCTGGCGGTCGCGTCCCGAGGCGAGCATCCGGAATATCTTGTTCTCGGGAATGTAGTAGAGGTTGTTCTCCATCACGAGGCCGTCCTTCACGACGGGAGTCTTCGCCCGCCAGTCGTTCCACATCGCCGCGGAGTGCTCCGTGGTTCGCACGAAGACGTTGTTGCGCACCACGAAGTTGGTGGTGGCGGCGGGGTTGTCGTAGAGCATCAGGTGTGCGCCGTTGGGGTTGGGACGCTGGTTGTGGCTCCAGCAGTATCCTGCGTCTACGAACGTGTTGTGCTCGACGAGGATGTTGCAGGTGCGGGACGCGGGGTCGTGGTTCCAGTACTCGAAGGAGTATTCAGCCTGCCATACCACGTTGTCGCGCCAGACGATGTCGAGTTCCGGCAACGGGCTACCAAGCGTCTGGCTCGTGAGGGCCGCGTCGTAGATCTGCCACAGGCGGTTGCGTTCCACGAGATTGTTACGGCAGTGTCCCCAGAACTCGATGCCGTTGCCGAAGCGGACCGGATAGCGCCGACCCGTCGCCGAGGTCTGCCAGTACTGCAGGCCACCGCCGAGCCAGTAGATGTCGCAGTTGCGGATCGTGATGCGCCGCGTGCCGCCGCCGCCGAAGCCGTGCGCGCCGGTGTAGCGGACGGCGAGACCGTCATAGACGACGTCATGGCAGCCGCCCTCGTTCACCACCGAGATCGTCTTGGCCAGCTCGATGGACGAGAACATCTCGCCGGGGTTGCGCGCGCATTTCATCACCACGCGC
>JAFRNO010000734.1 GCA_017430155.1 Kiritimatiellia bacterium
ACGAGGCACGGGCCGAGCGGCAGGATCTCCATCGCCTTCGAAACGGGATCGGTGGTCGTGCCCGCCACGTCGCTCACGATGGCCACGTCCTGGCCGGTCAACCGATTGACGAGCGTCGACTTCCCCGCGTTCCTCAAACCAAAGAACGCGATATGCACGCGGTCGCCCTTCGGCGTCTCATTCAATCCTGCCATTGGCCCCTCCAATGTCCAAAGTCCTACGTCCTCTATCCTTTGTCCTCTGTCTTCTGTCCTTTGTCCTCAACCTCAGAAAAACAAATCCCTTGATCCGGCGCAGGTGGCTTCGTACTGCTTCATGACCGAGGGATAGAACTTCGGCACCCATTCCTTGATGCCCGCAAGCTCCTTCTCGATGAGCGCGTTGCCGATGCGGATCGTCTCGGGATCCTTCGCGAAGTCGTCGAGCCATTCGCGGAAGGTGAGAACCGCGTTGATCTTGCAGAACTTGCCCTCGCGCCCGGTCTTGAGCGCGTCCATGATGCAGCCGCCCGTGCGTCCGCAGCGGTAGCCCGCCGTGCAGAAGCTCGTGATGACGCCGCGGTCGGCGAGGTAGCGCACCATCTCCTCGATGGAGCGGTTGTCGCCGAGCATGAACTGCTGGCGCTCCTTCTCCTGGTGCGCCTCGTCCGCGAAGTCGCTGTAGCCCTTGATCGCGATGTTGGAGGAGCAGTCGAGCTGGGTCATGCCGTGGTTCAGCAGACGGTTGCGCGAGGCGGGGCTTTCGCGCGCGGTGATGATGATGCCCGTGTAGGGCACGGCGAGGCGCGCGATCACGACGATGCGCGCGAAGGTTTCGTCGTCGATGAGCCACGGGCTCTCCTCCGGGACGCGCGTGCCGGAGGCCGGCTCGAGGCGCGGGAAGGAGAGCGTGTGCGGGCCGATGTTGAACCAGCGCTCGAGGTCGCGCGCGTGCAGCACGGTGGCGAGCAGCTCGAAGCGCCAGTCGCAGAGGCCGTAGAGGACGCCGAGGCCCACGTCGTCCACGCCCGCCTCCATGCAGCGGTGGAAGCAGGTGGTGCGCCAGTCGTAGTTGCCCTTCACGCTCCAAGCGGGGTGCATGGATTCGTAGAGCTTGCGGTTGTACGTTTCCTGGAACACCTGGAACGTGCCAATGCCCACTTCGTGGAGCACGCGGAGGTCGGCGACGGGGAGCGGCGCGGCGTTCACGTTCACGCGGCGGATGCCCACGGGCGCGCCGGTCTTCGGGGCCTTCACCTGACGCTTGTAGCAGGTCTCGATCGTCTCGGCGATGTACTCGGTGGACGTGGTGGGGTGTTCGCCGTAGACAGCGATGAGGCGCTTGTGTCCGATGCGGCCGGCGAGGACGTCCACTTCCTCCTTCAGTTCGTCCATCGTGAGGACGCGCCGCTTCTGGAGGTTGTTGCCGCTGCGGAAGCCGCAGTAGCGACAGCCGTTCACGCAGAGGTTCGACATGTAGAGCGGCGCGAACATCACGATGCGGTTGTCATAGACCTTGTGCTTGATGCGGTCCGCCGCCGCGCGCATCTCCTCGAAGAGCGCGGGATCCTCCACGCGCATGAGCGCGGCCGTCTCCTCCACGGTGAGGGTTTCGCACGTCTGCTCGCTCTTGGCGAGGATCTCGCGGATGCGCACGGGGTCGACCGGCGCGGCGTCCGCCGCCGCGAGCGTGCGGTTGATCAGGTCTTCGTCGATGAAATGCTTGCCGCCGGGCAGGTACTTGTCAATTTCTTCCTGAACGATGAAATGCTTCGTGTAGTCCTCGGCATTCGCAAAATGCCGTATGTCCTTCTCTGTAGCCATCTGTTGTCCTTCTTCGAGAAGCGCGTATTATATCACAACCGCCCTTTTCTGGAAATCCCCGTAATGGGCCAGCGGCCAGCAAGTTGTTAACAAACGGATTTGCTCACGCCTAACGGCGTTCGCCAGGTCGGGCGATGAGCCGCGTAGCGGCGAACAAATCCGTTTGTAAAAATCGCACTGCGGCGTTAAAAGGAATGAAATAAGGCCCGCGCTGAACGCACGGACCTTTTTCTTCACCTATGTTTGCGGCGCGGGGCGCGCCGCAAACAAGGCCGTTACTTGGCCTCGACCGGCACGATCGTGACGACCTTGCCGTCCTTGATGAACTTCACCTTGCCCTCCTTGAGGGCGAAGAGCGTGAAGTCGCGGCCGCACCCGACGTTTGCGCCGGGGTGGATCTTGGTGCCGCGCTGGCGCACGATGATCGAGCCCGCCTTGAGGAGCTGGCCGTCGTAAGCCTTGACGCCGAGATACTGGGGATTGGAGTCGCGTCCGTTGCGCGCAGAAGCAGAAGTTGCCATTTTGAGTTCTCCTTTGCTTTAGGCGATGGACTTGACCGTGGCGACCGTGTAGCCCTGGCGGTGACCCACCGTGCGGCGATAGCCCTTGCGGCGCTTGGCCTTGAAGTTGATCGTCTTCGGGCCGAGCTTCTTCGGCGCGACGATCGTGAGCGTCACCTTGGCGCCCTCCACGTAGGGGGTGCCGACCTTCAGCGTGGTGCCGTCGGAGACGGCGCACACCGTGTCGAGGGCGATCTCGTCGCCTTCGTTGACCGAGAGCTTTTCAATCTCGATCGTATCGCCGACCTTGACAAGCGTCTGCTTGCCGCCGGTTTCGAGTACTGCGTATGCATCCATTGTTTTGTTTCCTCGTGCCGTTTCCTTGAGGGTTCATCCCTCGAAAAAGGCGGACAGATAGTTTACCAAAAGCTCCCCGCGTGCGCAAGGGGCTATTTCACCGCGTCAAGCTCGATCTCGAAGAGCCATTCGTCGCGGCAGACGTCGCAGACCGTCTCTGCGGCGAAGTCGCTCGGAAGGCCGCGCGCGGCCAGCCACGCCTGCCACGCCGCGCGGAACGACGGCTCCTTCAGGTACACGATCGCGCGAGAGACGTCCGCCCAGCCGTAGCCGCGGCTCTCGAGGATCGCGTACACGGCCTTCATCGTGCAGTCCACCTGCTTCTCGATGTCGCCCACGAAGGCCACCTCGTGGCTGTTGGGCTCGATGGAGGCCGTGCCGCTCACGAAGAGGATGCGCGAATCCGG
>JAFRNO010000735.1 GCA_017430155.1 Kiritimatiellia bacterium
CTGATCGGGATTGTACTTGTCCATAAATGTGATTGGCACACCCATTACCCCGTCATAATCAAGCGGGATGTCCGCAGTCTTGGAAACTTCAATGGCATCATAGTTGTCGTATCGTGGAAACTCTCCAGCCTCATATTTCTTATAAAGAGGAAGCATTTCGTGCCGCTTCGTTAGATCAAGATTAGTGTACCACATCACTCCAGACACACGAATCATGCCCTCGCGATGGTCCGTATCGGTAGCGACATCAACATATCGGCTTCTGAAATGTGCGCAGTTTCTTCTAAAACCGAATCCAAGCCATATCCTGTTTTCCTTGAAAAGAGGGAAAATCTCCTTATAGGTAATCGCGTTCTGGTTCCCAATGATAAGAAACTTCTTATCGTACCTCACTAGCTGCGCCACGTATTCTCTGAACAACGAGAACGGTGGATTTGTGACGACGATATCTGCTTCCTTCAGGATCTCAATGCATTCTGCGCTTCTGAAATCGCCGTCGCCGTTGAGAATAAATACACCGACCTCGTCATCGTCCACGACCATGTTGCCGTTCTTGTCACCCTCGTATACTTGCTTGATGGCACGTTCGCAATCGCCCTGCGAAAAGAGATCGACGTCCTGCGACTTGTAGCAGACGGCAATGAGCCTTTTCAACTTCAGCTTCTCGAAATTCTCGGCGAAGTATTTGAAGAACTCGCTCTGGCGGGGATCGTCGCAGTTGCAAAGGACCACCTTCCCTTCGAAATGAGCTTTGTAGTGGCGTAACTCGTTCTCAATGTCTATGCGTTGCGTATAGAACTCGTCTTTTTTTGCCCGCTTCGCCGCTGTCAGCGCCGATGTGTCGCCCATGGCTGTCTCTCCAACGGACAACACCGCCACAAGGATGCATGAGGCAAGTAGTTTCATGTCAGCGTGTCCTTCATTGGTTTTGCGCCCAATTGGGAGTCGCCGGACACCTTACCCGATGCAAAAGAAATGGGCGCAATCCTTTCTCATGCACTCCTGCAAAGCCCGACCAAAGGCCCATTCCGAATACATGTAAAAGAAAATGCGCCCATATGGGCGCATCTCCACTTACACGTCGTTCGGAATTGAAAATATGGTCGTATTTTGCAGGAACGACTTGTTAGCGTTGATGCTAAGTTGTTATGCGGTCAGGGGTGGGCGCAGCGCCAGTTCCCGACCTATGTCTTGTGCCGGTTTCCCGACTCACGGAAAGTATAACAAAACCTTACGTCGGTAAGCAAGCCCGACCAAAACACAAAAACCAACAACCCAACTTAGGTTTCCGCCTTGGGGCACGGGCGAGTTCGCCCGTACGCCATTGGAAAGCGGTCCTTCCGTGCAGAGCGACGGCACCAGCCGTGCTGGATCACTTCACCGGCTCGGCGCGGTCGCTAGATCGGTCCAGTCGTAGTGGAGCAACGCGCCGTTCACGGCGTTCAACGTCCAACCTTGCTTCCAGGCAGGTACGCGAGCGGGCGCGGCGTCGGATGCGGGCGGTACACCTTCAGGCGGGTGAACTCGGCGTGAGACTCGAATATCCCGAAGCCGAAATACCCCGGCTTGGAAGGGTCGGGCACGGCGGCGTCGGCGAAGTACGTCACCAGCTTGCCGTCCACGGCGATGAAGTGCTCGAAACCGAGCGAGCCGGAGACGATGTGGTACCAGCGCCCCGGCTCGGTACGGAACGACGGCGCGATCGCGGAGGTCTTGTAGTCGGGTAGCTTCTCGATGCCCGCCATGTCCGCATACCAGCCGCCGAGACAGCCCAGGTAGCCGGCGCTCCACGGCTCGGAGCTGCCGCCGAAACGCGTGTTCCAGAACCATACGATGTCATGGTACGAGGGCGGCAGGATGCGGGCGTCGAACTCGAGCACCACGTCGCCCTTCACCGGCTCGTTGAAGAATATCTGCCCGTGGTGCGGCTCGTCCGGCCCGCCGCCCACGATACGCCCAGGCTCCACCGTCCACTTCGGCGTGTGCTTCACGATCGACCACTGCGCCGGGTCGAACGTCTCGAACGAATGCAGCAACTCGCACTCCGACAGGCGGAGCGAGTTCCCGATCACGACTATCCCTTTGTCTTTCATGGTTGGTTGAGAAGGAACCGCTGCTTGCACCTACCTGAAAACGCGGCTTGGCTCAGGGCTTGATGAGCGACCAGTCCTCGGGGCCAATGGTACGACCCGCATAGGCAAAGGGCTTCGTGCCGTAGTTCGTCACGAGGCGCGAGCCGTCGGACCAGGTCGTGCAGAACACGTCTTCGGCCAGGCGCTCGTGTTTCTCCATGAACAGGTACTGGAGGTAGTTGAGCTTCGCGTAGATGTCCCAGCCCTCTTTGATCTTCGCCACGGAGTCCTGCAGTTCCTTGTCGGTGCCGCAGCGGAGGTCGGAGTCGCCCATCCAGTCGGTGCCGTCCGAGACGAACTTCGAGTAGAAGTAGAAGTTCGGGCGGCCGCCGTATTCGAGTAACTTGAGGCGCGAATAGCGGTCCTGCGCCGTGAAGTTGACGGTCGTCGTGAACGGGTTCTGCACGATGAAGCCGTTGTAGACGATCTGCCACACGGGGATCATCCCGTCCACGAGCCCCTTGTTCTTCTTGCGCGGGTCGCCGAAGCTCGCGTAGAGGACGGAGTCCGTCTCGCCCGCGAAGTGGTCGAGCGACCCCTCGCTCGCGAAGCCGCCGAACGCCTTGCGCGTGAGCGCGGCGCAGCGGCCCCACCACTTCGCCGAGTCGGCGCGCGAGCACTTGTGGCGCGGGTCGTCGCACTTCGGCGCGAGGAGGATCGTCACCGTGTCGAAGTAGCCGAGGCCCTGGAACCCGAGCGCGCGGATGCGCCAGAGGTCGCGCGTGCAGAACTTCTCGTAGGCGCGCTGCGGACAGATCTCGTACGGGCACCCGCCGCCCCACCACTGCGTGTGCGCGGGCTTGATCGTGCCGTCCGCGTTCTTGACGGTCCACTCCGCGTCCCAGCAGTCCGCGATCAGGTACGCGTCGCGCCAGTTGCCGTGCGGCACGATCTGGTAGCCGTTCGCCTGCGTCATCTTGATGAGCTCCCGGAGGCGCGCCTCGCCGCCGAGCGACGGCTCGACGGGGAAAATCTGCGGCCAGCGTCCGTCGTGTCCGCCCACGTTCCAGCCCACGAGGCAGAGCTCCGCCTTGCCCACGCCCTGCCGCTTCAGCTCGCGCACGATGTCCTGCACGCGGTCGAACGTGACGACCTGCTTCACCTGCGGCTCGTCCTCGGGCGTCTGGTTCGGCTTGGGGCTCGGCACCGGCTTCCACGCCTGGCGGATGCGGATCTCCGGCGCCTCCACGCCGTACTTGAGGAGCGGGTTGTCCTTCACACGCTCCGTGAACGGCACGATCGCCTTGCGGTCCAGCTGGTACTTCCGGTAGGCGCGCGCCATGCCGCTGTAGTCGGCGTCGCCGCCGGAGAGGAAATGGAACTCGATCGAAAAGTCCTCGTAGGGGTCCGCGCACTGCTCCGCGTTGAGCACGCAGCTCATGCGGTAGACGCCGTCGCGCGCGGAGACCTTCGCCGTGAAGTAGTACTTGAGCCCCGTCACGAACGCGACCCACGTCTTCGCGGGCGTCTTCATGCCGAACATCGACATCGACGGCCACGAGCACGAGTAGTCGCTCTTGTCGCAGCGGAACGTGCCGTACTGCCCCGTGGGCACCACCCAGTAGCCCGCGTCGCCCTTCCGCGCCGTGGCGAAGCAAGGCGTCATCTCCAGGCGCTTCGCGCCCTTCGCGCGGATCTCGCCCTGCGCCACGCGGAACGACAGCACGCCGTTTTTCTCCGCGAGCGGACGCGTCTCCGTCTCGGTCTTGCCGTCGAGAAGCGTCCAGGTCATGCACATGTCGGCCGCGCCCGCGCCCAGCGCCACGAGCGCGACAGTTGCAATCCAGAGTTCCTTCATGTCGTTATCTCCTGTAAATCACTTTGTCGGCTTCACATACTCGCCAAGGGCGGCGCAGCACCAGATGAGCGGGGCCTGGCCGTGCAGGTCGCCCGTGATGCGGCGGCGCTTGTCGTAGTACTCGCGCGAGTTGCCGATGTTGGTGCCGCAGCACACGTCCCGCACGTCGCCGTTGGGCTCGATGTAGTCCTGCAGCGCGAGGAACGCCTTGCGCGCGGCGGGCGCGTAGACGGACGCGTCGAGCCAGCCGTGCTTGGCGCCCTCGATGAACGCATACGCGAACATCGCCGAACCCGAGGTCTCGGGCCAGATGTCGGGATCGTCCACGAGCTGACCCCAGAGTCCGTCGGGACGCTGGTGGCGGAGCAGCCCGGACATCATCTTGCGGAAGCCTTCGAGGATGCGTTCGCGATTTGGATCGTCCACGGGCAGGCTCTTCAGGAGCATCGCCGTGCCGGCCGCCATCCAGCCGTTGCCGCGCGCCCACGTGAACGGCGCGCCGGGGCCGTGGTCGAAGAGGCCGTCCGCGCGCTGCATCTTGTCGAGGTAGAAAACCATCTCGTGCGAGGCGCGCGCGGCATAGTCGCGGTTTCCGCACTGGCGGAACGCGTTGAGCTGGAGAATCGTGATCATGAACATGTCGTCCATCCAGAGACGCGTCTGCGGCGTGTAGCCGCCCTTCCACAGTTCCATGCGCTTCTCGTAGTTGAACATGCCGTTGATCTCCTTGTCCTCGGGCTTCGGCTTCGCCCACTGCGCGTCCGCCATCGCGAGCCCCTGGTTGAGCGCGCGCGCGTCGCCCGTGTAGGCGTAGACCGAGAGCGGCAGGCAGCCGAACATGGAGTTGTCCACGTGGTTGGCGGGCGGCACGTGGCTCGCCCACTCGCCGAAGAACTTGCCGTAGCGCGACGCGAGCGGACCGCGCAGCTTCCGCGCGGCGTGCTCGTCCGCGAGCGTGGACGCGAACTCGAGCGCGCCGAACCAGGTGCAGACCGTGGGGTACGTGATCGTCTTCGACCGGGCGCTGTGCATCTTCGTCCACTCGATGGGCGTCTTCTCAAGGAAACGGTTCACGAGGCGCACGCCGAGCGTCCCAGGGTCCTTGCCCGCCGGCCAGTCCGTGAAGTTCGCGACGGCGGGGTCGGGGCGCGTGGTGGCGTCCACAAGGGCCTTCACGGGCGTGACGATCACGTCCATGCGCCCGTCCGCGCCATGATAGCGGATGTACGGGCTGACGCGCGTGCACACCACGTAGCGGTCGTTGCCGCAGAACTGCGGATGGCCGTCGGGGTGGCGACGGCTTTCTCTTTGCCTTGAACACATCGCCGCACTCGTCGAGTAGATCCAGGCGTGGCGGCCGGTTTTCCGGTTGTAGAACCCGACGCGCTGCGGCGACCCGCGCCACCACCCCTTCGGCTTCTGGTCGAAGACCACGTAGTTGAGGTCGTCGCTCACGTTCGCGTGCTCCGCCACGAGCGGGGAAAGCTGCATCTGGTTGGCGGTCGCGAGGTCCTGGTACCACACGCCGAACGGCTTGGAGCACCAGTAGTGCCCCTTGCCGTCGCGCGCCCACGTCTCGTGCGTGGGCTCCTCGTCGCACCGCCGCGCGGGCTGGAACTCAAGACGTCCGTTGCGGTGGACATGCCAGATGCGCGGCCAGACACCAACGTTTTTTCGGAATTCCCGCCCCTGAACCTCCCAGTGCTCCTCCCCGGCGCACATCGCACTGTCGTCGCGCGCCGGGTTTATCTGCCCGTGGTTCGCGAAGAAGTAGGTTTCACCCCACGGCTCGTACTTCCCCGTGGCGAGCTCCACCGTGCCCTGCA
>JAFRNO010000736.1 GCA_017430155.1 Kiritimatiellia bacterium
CGTAAGTTCGAGATCTTCGCGCAACGGACGGAACGCCTCTTTCGGCGACCCACCCAATGCGGCGATTGCCCGTCGGAAGACCTCTTTCTGCTTCTTTGTGAGCATTACCGGCTCAAATGCGCCCTTCAAGTCGGAGAAGAATGCATTGAACATCTTAAAGCCCGGCCAGGTTCTGGATAAATTGTGATTCATGTTTGGCCGTCCTTCTTGGTGTTGTTTTCTATTTCCTCGACAGGCAGCTGACCCCAGTCGGCGGCGTCGGCAAGCTCACGAAAGCCCCCTTCCTCGAAGCGGTCGACGAGCTTCAGGAGATCGGCCCGCCTCAACAGGTTCTTCGTGCTGAAGTGCCAGGAATACGCAATCAGCGCGTACTCCGTCGTAAACACCCCGCCATTCCCTGACTTGTCGCACCAGGCCTGGAAGAACGGAATCGGCCCCTTCCCGCCTTCGACGATGAAGAAGTCATCCGCTTTCATCGTCGCGATGAATTTCCGCAGGTCGGCGAAACTGTCGGACGCTCTGTCCCACCCCCGACGCCGGGTCATCACGATCTTGACGCCGTCGCGGCTGCGTCCCGTTCCGAAGACGATCGTGTAGCGACGCACCTTGCCCCTCGGCGAGAGCGCCAGCATCAGCATGTGCGGTTCCGAATCCAGCGGGCCGCCCTCCGTGAAACGGATTCTCACCTCGAAACGAACGAACGTCTCCCCGTTCCCGTACGTGCGGACTTCACGGACGATTGCGGACTCCATCCAGTCGCGGGCGACCGCGCGCACCTCCTTTTCGGGCTGGCCTTTTATCTGGTCGATCTTCGACACGAGACGGCGCTTCTCCGCCGCATTCACCGCGACCGGCGTGAACTCGCCGGCAAACGAGCTGAAGAACTTCGTGTGCGAGGCGAATCCCGGCAGGACCTTCGCGATCTCACGCCGAACCCGTTTGGGCGTCAATGGCACATTTGCTTCCATGTTTTAGACCTCCTTCATGTCAATTGCGATACGGATATTAAGCCAGTGCTCTTCCAGCTCCTTGCGGACGACCTTTGCGGCCAGCTGCTTGCCGGCGTCCATCAGGCGAGCAAGGATAGGGTTGTGCTTGCGCGGCACGTAGCCGATTTTCTCCCCGGCCGCAGTCTCGACGAGGATCGCCAGCTCGTCGCGTTCGTTCATCGGTTCGCGCCTGAGGACGAGCGCCGTGCCAACGACGACGTCCTTCGTCTTGATGAGGATGTCGTCAACGTGCATGGTCCTGGCCACATGGCATTCCAGCAGGAAGATGTCCTGCTCGAATGGCACGGGAAGGTCTGCGGCCTGGCCTGCGAGGGACAGCCAGTTCTTCTCGATGACGGCAATTTCGTTAGCCATTATTCCACATCCTTTCGTACTTCTCGACGACGGCCTCCAAGTCGGCGATCTTCGTCTTGAGATCGTTCTGCTTCTGCTTGAGGAGTTCCTCGTCCTCCAGCAGCACCAGGTAGGTGAAGGGTTCGTGCGCCTTCAGCTCCGCGATCTGCCGCGAGACCTCGTGTTCCTTTTCTTCCAGCCGCGCGCACGCCGCCCGCAGTTTCTCGAGGCCTTCCGGCGTCTCGTCGAACGCGTCCTGTCCAGCGGTCACCTCGTCCACGAGGCTCACCAGGAACTTGAGCCGACGCCAGTCCTTCTTGGCGTAGGCGTCCTGTACTTTGTTCCAGAGGCTCACGGCCGCCTCGGAGAGATCGGGGTTGAGGTCGGGATGGAGCTTCTTCACCGCCTTGAGGTAGTCGCAGCGGATGACGCTCGTGTCCTCGTCGGACAGCTTCTCCATATCCCAGAGGAGTTTGGAATCCTTGATCTTCTCAACGGCCCCCTCCAGCTTCTTCCGCCACTCGGCGAACTCCTCGTCGAGCAGGGCCTCGATCGCCACCATGTCGGGCTTCTCGCCCCGATTGACGTACTGCTGCCGGAGGGTGAGGCGGCGCTTCCAGCGCTTGACCTCGATTTCCAGCCGCATCGCATGAATTTCGTATTGTCCCACGAGCATCATGTACTGCGTCTCGATGTTCGGGCCTTGCGTGTCGACGAGGTGCGAATACGTCTCGATCGCGTTCGCCACCTGCTCCTTCAGCGCATTGTACCGGAAGAGGCACTGTGCGAACTCAGCGTTGAATGTTGTGTTATCCATTGTCTTGCTCCTTTGCCAAGCTTCTCAGGAAGGGACAATCCCTCGCAAACGTCAGGCCGCCCGTCCTGAAATCAAGACGAGCGGCCTTTTGGAACATGTTTCCCTTGCGGGCACATCGCCTCTCGGCTACCACCGTGGTGTTCCTCTCGGTTGGCGTGACCGGCCTCTCGACCGATCAACTCCTGATGTCTTGACTACTGCGCCTCTCTATTAGCAGAACCCGTGCCAAAGTCAAAAAATTGCCTTTTTCATCAAGAACCACCTGTTTCTATCGAGATGTTGATTTTGCCGATTTCCATCGCCGTGTCAGGAATTGATCGATGCGTCAATTTTTGACAACCCTCACGAACACGTGCGGCGGCCACGGGGCGAACGCCCTACTGCGGGAAGCGGCAAGAGTGCCGCTTCCCCGAAAGGCCGCGACAAGCGCGGCCACTCTTGCATGAGGCTGAACATTACTTCTCCAGTGCATTGAGGAAACTTTCGATGAGGGTATCCACCTTCTCCCAGGTCTTGACCGCCTTGACCCAGCGGTCGGGGATGGCGTCGAAGCCGTAGAAGGTGCCGGCGAGCTGTCCGTAGACCGCCCCGATAGAATCTGAGTCGCCGCCAAGGTTCACGGCGGCGATGAGGCCGTCCGCGAAGTTGTCCGTCGTGTTGAACGCCCAGAGCGCGGCGTCAAGCGTCGAGACCGCCCAGCCGGAGTTGTTCACCTGCTCGCGCTTCAGTTCCGCGCCAGGCCCCTTCTTCGTGCGCATGCCGGCGAGGTGTTCATCTAGGACTGCGGCGAACCTGTCGCACACCTCCCTCACCGTCGCCGACGCATGCGTGACGTCGCTCACCTCGTGGATGATCTCCGGGCGGCCGAGCGCACGGGCGATGAGATAGCTCGGCGCGAAGCGCATGATGGAGCCGTTCCCCTGCGATTCCTCATGTCCGTTCACGAGCGAGCCGGTGCGGGCGAACGCCATCACCGAACTGCAGGTGGCGCCGCCCACGTCGAAGGAACGCCCTTCAATCGAGGATAGATAGCCATCCTTCAGCCACTTCACGAACGTCTCGGCAATGTCCTTCAGGTCGTA
>JAFRNO010000737.1 GCA_017430155.1 Kiritimatiellia bacterium
CGACCGTGACCTCCGCGCTGCCGGGATCAATCATGATGCCAGCAGACCAGTTAATCGGGCGTTCCTTGCCCTTGGCGTCAACGTAACCGGGCTTGCCGCCCGCACGTGCGGTGAACAGCGGATCGCCGGTCCTCCCGAAACCGTACAATTCGCAGTTGCGCACGCGAACTCCCGTCGACTGGCTGATGAACACCGCGTTGTCCCTGTTTCCGCCGCCGCCCTCAATCACCATGTCATCGAGCAGGACGTACCTGGCGTCCACGACCCTGAACACGCTGCTCATCAGGTCTTTGCCGCCGAGCACGACGCCCGGTTTGGTCGTGTAGCGGATCCACCCGTCCGGCGTGCCGTGGTCACGGATCTCGATCGGATACCGGGCCGTCGCGGGGTCGATCACGATCGTCTTCGCGACGGGAACGTCCGTCTTCCACGTGCGAAACGTCCCGGACGCCCGCGTCTTGCCGGCGGACACAAGCCGCATCTCGTAGGACGTATCCTCCGCGAGACCGAAGATCGAGCCGCGGTAGTTGGCCGCGTCGAGGAAGTAGGGCGGCGTCTCGCCCTTTTTCCATTCGCCGCCCACGACACGGTACTCCAGCGAGAGGCCGTCGACCGGTTCGGCGGATCCCCAGCAGACCGAGCAGCAGGCATACGTAGGCGTGAGCCGCAATTCACCTGCCTTCACCGGCTGGATGAGCGCCATGCGCTTCGCGGGGGCGGCAGGGGGATGTTCCTTCTGCCAGCTGTTGAACGTGAAATCCTCCGGCGGGCTCTCAAGTGCCGCGTGTGCGGCGCCGCAGAGGCAGGCCGCCGCCAGAATGAAGCTGCATGATAGGACACGATGGGTTTTCATACGATCCCTTCCTAGCTGACGTGCTGGCCAAAGATACCGTACCGACGCGAGTCGACCTTCCTTCTTCTCAGAATGGTTTGGGCTGGAAGACGGAACCGTTGGGGTTGATGAGGATGTAGCCCATCGCGCGTACGGGGGAACCGGCGTAGGTGAAGGTCTGGGCGGTGTAGTTGCAGATGGTCTTCGAGCCGTCGCCGTAGGCCGTGAGGAACACGCCGGGCGCGAGCGTGCGGTGTTCCGTCATCTGCTCGCGCTGGAGGTGGCGCACGGGCACGAACTCGTCCCAGGCGCGCTTGATGCGGGGGACGTCCGCGAACTTGTAGGTGTAGAAGATCGGGCGCCCGCCGAACTCGATGATCTTGAGCGCCACATAGGGATCCTCCACGCCGTCGCCCTCCATCCAGCGCGGGTCGCCGCTCTTCTCGAGCTTGTAGAGGCACTTGCCGCGCGTATGGTTCTGCGTGAGACGGTCGGACGTGTAGAGGATGATGCCGTGGTAGACGAGCTCCCACAGCGGGAACACGCCCGTCGCGAGCGAGGGCAGCTTGCCCTCGTGCTCCATCTTGAGGTCGCGCTCGATGTAGTTGATGTAGTCGATGTTACCCGCCACGTGGTCATATCCAGACTCGCTCGCCGCGCAGCCCATCAGCTCCTTGCCGTAGGCGAGGATGCGGTTCTCGTACTCGGCCATCTGCTCCCAGGTGCAGGGGTGCTTCGGGTCGCCGCACGGTTTCGGGTACGTCGCGGAATAGACGTCGATGTAGTGCGCCCCCCGGATGCCGAGCGCGGCCATCTTGCGCATCTCTTCCGGCAGCCACCGTTCCCAGGCGCATTTCTGGCAGACCCAGTAGCATTGCCCGCCGGCCCACAGCCCGCCCTTGTACCAGTCCCCGTTCGCGAACTTGCAGATCCAGTCCTCGTCCCACAGGCGCGAGCACATGTAGCCGTCCGTGTTCGCCGCATGCAGCGCGAACTGGTAGCCGAGCGACTTCGACTTCGCGATCAGCCGTTTGAACGCCTCCTCGCCGCCGGCCTCCGCGCAGACGGGGAAGTGGCCCGGCACGCGGCCGTCGTAGCCGCCGTCCTGCCAGCCGGCCGAGCAGATGGACAGCTTGTCGATTCCCGCGTCCTTCAGCGCCTGGAGAAACTCCTCCGTCACGCCGAACGGCATGTGGACGGTAATGGGCAGCTCCTCGCCAATCTTGAAGAACTTCTTCGTGATGCCGTCGGCCGTCTCGGGGATCGGCTTGGCGGCGTGCGTCTGGATGCGCACGACGATCGCGTCGCAGAGATAGTCGAGCTCGGGATTCATCCGGTCCTTGATCGTGCGCACCGCGCCGCGGTCGAGCTGGTATTTCCGGTAGGCGTGCGCGAGGCCGTTGTAGTCCGCCTCCGCGCCGTCGAGGCGGCGGAAGTCCACGACGATGTCGTCGTAGTACTCGGGGAAGAACATCCGCACCCTCTCGCAGTTGAAGCGCGGGAACGTCTCGTACGCGCCCTTCTTCGCCGTCGTCACGAACGCGTACGTGAAGCGCCACGTCTTGACGTGCGCGTACCAGAGCGAACCGCCCTTCTTCACGCCGAAGACCGGCATGAGCTGAGCCGCCTTCACGTAGGCGCCGTCGTCCTTGTCGAAAAGGCCGTAGGTGCCGCGCGCCTGCATCCAGTAGCCGTCGTCGCCCTTCCGCGCCGTGAAGAAGCTCGGCAGCACCTCCACGTACTTCGCGTCCTTGGGGATCTCCGCCTTCGGCAGCGTGAAGCGCCACGACGCATCGCCCGTCTTCTCCAGCTCGACGGTGCGTGTTTCGTACCGGAGGCCCTTCGCCTGCGGGTAGCCGATCCGCACGAGGGCGTTCTCCGCCCAGCACAGGCCCGCAAGCGCCGCGACGCCGAGCGCCGCCCATTTTCGGATGTCCATGTTTGGCCTTCTACTTCTGCTTTTCTTTCTTTCGGTTACCCTTCCGCACGGTGACAGTGCGCGCGTCGAGGGACGTCGCGCGGCGATTCCATTCCTGGAGGAACGGCGCGTAGTCGGCCGTGAGCGTGGTCGCCTTCGCGCGGTAGGCGTGGCGCTTCACCGTGACGACGAGGCGGCCGTCCTTCATCCGCGACGTGGCCGTGTGCGTGAGCCACACGTCCTTGTTGTCAAGGGGGTTGCGGAGCGTCAACGCGGTCGGCAGGTGCTCCACCTTCGCGTAGCCCTTCGGGAACACGATCTCGTACTCGTCGATCGCCTCGGACTTGCCCGACACGAGGATCGGCGACTTGCGGGCGGCGCTGTCCAGCGCGAAGAGCCGGCTCGCGAAATCCGAATCCGGAATGCGCACTGAGATGCGTC
>JAFRNO010000738.1 GCA_017430155.1 Kiritimatiellia bacterium
CGGTCTTCTTTGCCAATTCGTCAAGTTTTGACATGACGGCGCGGGCCTCGCGCCGCCTTTTCAGTTCTGATGCGAGGCAATCAAGGAACATCCGTTCAAGCGTTATACCCTGAACAGTTACATACTCTCGTGCCTCCTGGATCATTGAAGGAGGGAGATCGATAGTGATGCTCATGTCATACTCCTTTCTTTGAATTGCCTTCCATCGCAGAACGGGAAAAGCATATCAGATCGCAGCCGTCGCGGCAAGCGGAAAATGTAACCTTGTCAGCGGCGGGAAGCGGGCTTGAAGAAGAGCGCCGTGAGGATCGCGAGTAGGACGGAGATGCCGAAGGCGAGCAGGTAAGGCGTGGCCCAGTCGTGCGTGCCGTCGGGCTTGACGTTTGCGGCAAGAACGCGGTCGAAGAGGGTCACCGAGAGGAACACGCCGGCGCTGCCGGTGAGCGTCATCGTGAGGCCCTGCGCCTGGTTGCGCAGTTCGGGCGGCGCCACCTCCACCACGTACATCTGCGCGTTGACGATGATGAACCCGAACACCGAGCCGTGCACGAGGATGCCGCAGAAGTCGAGCGCCGGGCAGCCGAGCTTCACGCTGCCGTAGAAGCAGGCGTAGCGGACGGCGAGGATGGCGATGCCGAGCACCATCGACCACTTGTAGCCGCAAAGTTTCAGGATGAACGGCAGGGCCACCATGAAGGCGAGTTCGCCGACCTGCCCGAGATTCTGCGTGAGGGTGAGGTAGGTGAAGCCCGACTCCTTGAGGTAGAGCGCGTTGTAGTTCATGTACCACTGGAAGGGGATCATCGAACCCGCGAGCAACAGGCCGAAAACGAGGAAGCGCGGGTTCTTGAAGAGGGAGAAGGCCTTGAGCCCGAATGCGTCCACGATGCTCATCGGCGTGCCGCGCGCCTTGGGCGGCGTGGACGGCAGGGTGAACGCGAGTGCGGCGGTGACGAGCGCCGTACCCGCCGCGCAGGCGAAGATCCACGGCGACGTGTCAAAATCGGTTATCCCGAACAGACGGATGCCGACCACTGAGAACACGGCAGAGGCCACCCAGCCGAGCGAGCCGAACACGCGGATGTGCGGGAACGCGGCGGGCGTGGAGTGCGTCATCGCGATCGTCGCCGTGAGCGACCAGCCGGGCATGTTCACGAAACACGCGAGCAGGAGAAGCGTGAAGAGCAGCGCGGGCGAACGCACGAAGAAGCAGGCCGTGAGGAGGGCCGCGTAGACGAGGTGCGTGAGCGCGAGGACCTTCTCCGCGTTGAGGAACCGGTCGGCGAACATCCCGATGAGTGGCGAGGCGAGCGTGCCGAAACCGATGAACATCCCGCACCAGACGGTCCAGGATTCGCCGCCGGGGAGCGTCTTCACGTAGGGTATGATCGTGTTGAACCACACGGGCAGCGTCATGAACTGCAGGAACATTATGGCCGAAAGCTTGACGCGGAGTCCGAAAGGCATGGAGATCGTCTGATCGGTGGATTCGGTTGCTTTTCTCTGATGATCGGCGACGTCGGTCATAGGTTTTCGCTCCTTCGCTCGTTCCGCGTTCGCTCACTCGCTCGGTCGCTCAGTTCTTTCATTTCCAGCAATTCCCGGGCGTGGGCGAACTGTTCGGAAAGGTCGACCTTGCGCGTGCCATTCACGTAGCCGCCGCGCGCGAGGTCCTCCACGAAGCGCCGGAACTTGTGGGGCCCCGGCTTTAGGTTGTCCAGCACGCGCACCTCCGCCGCGCCGAACGTACAGGATTCCGAGATCATGCCCGTGGACTCCGCCGTGACGTAGAGCGTGCGGGCGAGCTTGACGAACGCGGGAATCGGGTTGAAGTGGTCCTTCGAGTAGAGGAGCTTGTAGTCGAAGGGGAAGGAGTCGACGACGGCCTCGACCTCAGGCGGCGTGCGGCGCGAGGTGGTGACCCAGATTTCGTGGTTCGTGGTTCGTGGTTCGTGATTCGTGGGCTTGTACGTGGCGAAGATTTGGTCGAGCTGGGCGCGCATCCAGTCGGCGGACATCGTGGAGCACTTGTTGGGTCCGCCCACGATGACGGCGACGGCGGGCTTGTTAGAAGGGGTGTAGCGCGCACGGAATGCCTCTGTGCCGGCGGCGTAGAACGCCTCGTCGCTCGCCACGAGGTTGACGGGAATCGTGATCACGTTCGGCGCGGGGTGCGGGCGGTCGAACGCCGGGGCGAGCACGCAGTCGAACGTGGCGATGCGGTAGCCGCGCGGGTAGAGCACCACGCCGCATTTCACGCCCGTCTTGCGCGCAAGGGACTTCGCCGCGTAGAACGTGCCCGATCCCGTGCCGAGCACGGCCGCGTAGGCGTGGTTTGTGGTTCGTGGTTCGTGGTTCGCGAAGAGGGAGAGGGTGTGGATGCCGAGGCGGTCGAAGAGATAGGAGAGGGTCTTGTGGAATGCGGACTTGAAATGGATCTCCACGAGGTCAAAATCGCAACCGAGGGCACGGGCAAATGCCTTGGACTGGTTTTCATGCCCGGCCTTGCCGTCCGTGAGGATGAGGACCTTACGCTCCATTCGGCCCCGCCCCCTTGTCCTTCGCGGGCTCATCAAGCGCCTTCAGCTTCCCCTCGAGCATCTCCCGCACGGCCTTGCGGACCTGCCGCTTGGCGATGGCCATACCCCCCTTGACGGTGCATCCGGCCGCGCGGAGGTGTCCGCCGCCGCCGAAGCGGGTGGCGAGCTGGGTGGCGTCCCACGGTTCGCGCGTGCGGATCGACACGCGCGTCTCGTGCGTGCGGTCGGGAATCTGGTAGAAGAAGAGGGCGATTTCGTTGCGGGCGACCTGACGCGGGATCTCGATCACGTCCTCGGCGTCCGCCTTCGTGCCGCGCACCTCGCGGAAGTCGTCGCGCGTGAGCGTGACCTCCGCCACCTTGCGGTTCTTCCAGATGTGGAGGGAACGCCAGGCGCGGCGCTTGAGCTCGATGGCCTTGGCGGCGAAGGAACAATAGAGTATGTCGTTGATCTGCGCCGTGCGCACGCCGTATTTGAGGAGATCGCAGGCGGCGCGCAGGGTGCCGGGGCGCGTGGAGTCGTAGGCGAAGCGTCCGGAATCCGTGACGAGGGCCACCCAGAGAGCCTCGGCCGTGGCGCGGTCGAGGCGCCATTCCATCCACTTGGCGATACGCCAGACGATTTCGCCGGCCGAGGAGGCGGTGGGGTCGATGATCGACACGGCGCCTGCGGGCACGCTCGTGGCGTGGTGGTCGATGGTGAGGGTCGGCAGTTTCTCGGCAAAGGGACGCACCTCGGGGGGGAGACGGCCGGGAGCTGCGCAGTCGACGTAGACGAACAGGTCGAACTTCCGGTTCTTGAGGCGGCGGAGGGGAATCAGGTCGGCCACGCCCTCAAGGAAGCCGGGCTTGCCGAGGGCATGGACGTCCGCCGTGGCGAAGGCCTCGTGCCCGGCGGTCGTGAGCATGCGCGCGAGGGCGATCATCGAGCCAAGGGAGTCCCCGTCCGGGCTGAGGTGGCCCGAAATGAGGATCCGCTTCGATTTCGCCAGCAGCTCCTTCGCCGCCGTATAGTTGGATCGGTCGTCCATGGTGTCGTCTGTGGCCAATAGCATAGCACAATCGGGGCGATTTGACGAGGACAAACGCGAGACAGCGGGACTCGTGATTGACAAACGGATTTGCTCACGCCACACGGCATTCGCGATTCAGGAAGAGCGAGCCGCGTGGGCGGCGAACAAATCCGTAGTTTTTTATGGAATGTTTTCAGGCCTGTCGTCCATTTGCCAAAACATGTGGTATGGTCGGTGATGTGGGGGAGGTGGTTCCATGTCCGGTACTTTTGACTGCAATGTCCGAAGGCGTTCCTCGAATTCGTCGGCGCCCTGTCCGGTGTATTTGTCCAGCTCTTCCCGGACGGTTCGCGCACGTCGCTTGAATCTGAGCGGAGAGTCCGTCAGGTCGGCAAGGTTGTCGAGTTGGATATTCAGGATGTCGGCCTTGTCCTTTTCGGGAACGTCCGGCGAGTTGAATATGGACAGGCAGAATTCGTCCAGCCGCCCGGATTCGCGGGAAAAACGCGGTGGCGGATTGTTCTGCTTGACGTATTCGAAGTACGCCATCCGGGTTCTGAACACGAGAAGGGCGACTCCCGGATGGTTTGCGGAGTGCATGAAGAGCTCCTCTGCCCGGGCGAGGGTCTGCTGCACTTCCTCGTCGCTGATCGCCTCGCCTGCGTCGAGCTTCTTCTTGAACCGCAGGTAGATGGCGTGCATGCGGGCAATGGCGAATTGCAGGCGATGGGGATTCCGCGCCACAAGTTCGTCGAGCAGGGCTACGGGGTCGTTGGGGACGCCGGGGATCGTGATGCCCTTCACGAACGGGCATTCCTCGATGAGCATGCGCGCGTACTCGAAGCGTGCCTTCTGGTTCGCCGGATCCCTGGCGAGGATCCTCTGCAAGATGTCAAACGCCAGCTTGTAGTTGGGGGAGGACACGTCGTCGGTGACGTTGACTAGCGCGCGGGCGGCGATGGCCTGGTCGTCGGGAGACCCGTTGGCCGAGAAGCGCGTGGCGATCTCGCTCCAGATGGAATCGGCCTCGTCTTTCCTGCCCTGCCGCTGGATGGCGAACGCGAGCCGGCTCTGGTCGTTGGCGTCGTACCCCTGCAACGCTATCCGCTTGCGGAGGAGCTTTTCCGCGAGATCGTACTTCCCGATGCGGAGAGCGCACTTGACGAGGGTGTCGTAGACGGTCGCACGGTCCGAATCCGTCAGCTGCGCGTCGTCGGACAGGTTGTCGTAGTAGGGAAGGAGGTCGTTCAGCAGCTGGATGTCGCTGGGGGATGGAGACTGTTGCGCCACGTGCCTGAAGACGGCCTTGAGGGCGCCGTTCGCGGTGGCGGCGTTTGCGCGCGACAGCTCCATCGCGCGCCGCGTGTTGACGAGGCCAATGGCCAGCGCGGCAATGAAGCCGGTGGCGCAGACGATGGCGAAGGCGCAGGCGGCGGCGCGAATCGGGTCGCGCCTTGCGTACAGCAGGAGGCGCCGCGCGGCGGACGGTCGCGATGCCATGACCGGACGGTGATCGAGATAGCGCTGAAGATCCTCGGCCATGTCCGTCATGGAGGGATATCTGTCGGCCGGGCTGTCAGAAAGGCTCTTGGCGATGATCGCCGACAGGTCCGGGTCGCAGCCGGGCGGGAACCTGAAATGCTGGTGCCGGATCTCCTGGATGATGTGGGCGGGATTGGTGTCTCGGCGCAGGGGCCGCTTCGCGAGAAACTCGTACAGCGTGACGCCGAGAGAATACTGGTCGGACGAGAAGTCGATTTTCCTCTGCGCGAGGCGTTCTGGCGCCATGTAGCGCAACGTGCCGTCGCGGGAGGAGGTGTGTCCGCCGCACTCGTTCGTCGAGAGGGCCAGCCCGAAATCCCCGATCTTCAGCACGCCGTCGGCTCCGCGAAAAAGGTTGGACGGCTTGACGTCGCAGTGAAGCACGCCGCATCCGTGGGCATATGCGAGCGCGCGCGCGGCATCAAGCCCGACCTTGGCGATCTCGCGAGGGGCCGTAGGCGGCATCCGGGCGAGGTCGGTGCCGTCCAGCAGCTCCATCGCGTAGAAGAACGACCCTCCCAGATGCCCCGCGGTGTAGACCTTGACGATGTTGGGGTGGTAGAGCTGGGCGATGACGCGGGCCTCGTTCTGGAGACGGTTGAGCGCTTCGTCCTCCACGGGGCGAGCCGGGGAAAGGATCTTGACGGCCACCTTCCTGTTGAGCGAGGTCTGCAGGGCCTCGTAGACGACGCCCATGCCGCCGCCCCCGATGCGGCGCAGAAGCTGGAAGTCGGTCCCTGAGAAGTCTGGAGGCGGAACGGCCAGCGGCTGGTCGCCGCCGGCTTGGGCCACATGCTCCATGTCGACGAGAAGGGGCAGAACGGCACGAAGCTCGTCCTCAAGGTCTGGATTCGCCGCGGCGAAGGCCTCCGGCGATGACGCCTTCCCGCTCCGAACCGCCTCAAGATAGGCGTCGAGCAGCTCCCCGAATCTGTCCTGTTCTTCATTGTTCATGTTTTGAACTCCGAGTAGTCGGCCAGCCGTTCCCGCAGGCGGACGAGCGCTCTGGCGTAGCGTATGCTTGCCGCCTTGGGGTCTATGGAAAGAATCTCCGCGCACTCCATATTCGAGAATCCGTCGAAGTGGCGAAGCGTGAGTATCTGCCTATCGTTCGGGGCGAGCTCGGCGATGACGTGCCGAAGCAGCGCGAAGCGTTCCTCGTTGGCAAGGTGCGTGGCCGGGGAGGGCGAGTCGTCGGCGATGTCGTCCTGGGGGCCGGATTCCGTCTCGTCGATGCGCACCTCCATTGCCGGGTTGCGCTTCATGACCCCGAAGTGCCGTCTTTCGCATTCCGCCAGCACCTGCAGGAGGATCGTGCGGAATTTCATGTAGGCCGGCACGTCGGGGCGGGATGCGAAGAACAGCTTCCGCCGCTGGGCGGCGAGGAAGGTCTCCTGGAGTATGTCTTCCGTGGAGAGGCGGGTGGCGAGCTGCGGATTGAGCTTTCGCGCGGCCAGCCGTTCCAGCCTTCCCCGGTTCTCGAGGAAGGCCTCCGTGATGGAAGATGTGCTGTCGTGAGTCATCGCCGTTATTATACCATGTCGCCGTGAATGGCGGATGTCATGTCGTGATAATGTTGAAAACGGAGATCCTGCGCCGGAATCTACCGTGCCTTCGCCTGCTGTACCCGCTGGGACGGATTTATGGTATACTGTGCCCATGCAAGAAATCAACGTCATCGTGGCCGGGGCCGGCATCTGGGGATGCACGGTCGCGCGCGTGTTGGCCGAGAAGGGCCGGAAGGTGCTCGTGCTCGAGCGTCGCGCGGTTCCCGGCGGCAACGTGCGCTGTGAAACCGACGTCGAAAGTGGCATCGAAATCCACACCTATGGCTCACATATTTTCCACACGCACCTCGACGACGTCTGGGCGTTCGTGAACCGCTTCGTCACGTTCAACGGCTACCAGCACAAGGTTCTCGCCCGCCACGCGGGCAAGACGTACTTCCTGCCGCTCGGCCTCACGCTCGTCAACGCGTTCTACGGCCTCAACCTCACGCCGCCCGAGCTGCCCGCCTTCATCGCGAAGGAGGCGGGCAACGCGCCGGCCGAACCGGCGAACTTCGAGGAACAGGCCATCTCGTTCATCGGCCGGCCGCTCTACGAGGCCTTCATCCGCGAGTACACGCGCAAGCAGTGGGGCATGGACCCGAAGGACCTGCCCGCGTCGATTATCAAGCGGCTCCCCGTGCGCGCGAGCTACGACGTGAACTACTTCCCCGACTACCGGCAGGGCATTCCCCTCACGGGATACAACTCGCTCTTCGACCGTCTGCTCGACCACCCGAACATCACGCTCGAGTGCGACGTCGATTGGCTTGAGTGGCGCAAGGAGAACGACCTCAATGTCCCTGTGTTCTATTCCGGACCCATCGACGCGCTCTTCGGCTACAAGTACGGTCCCCTGCCGTGGCGGTCGCTCCGCTTCGAGACGGAGCGCGTGGCGGTGGCGGACTGGCAGGGCACGAGCGTGGTGAACTACACGGACGCGGACGTGCCGTTCACGCGCATCCACGAGTTCAAGCACTACCATCCCGAGCAGAAGGACGTGATGGCGCATCCCGCCACGGTCATCTGCCGCGAATACCCGAAGACGTGGGCGCCGGGCGACGAGCCGTACTATCCCGTCGACACCCCGGCCTCGCGTGAAAAGCTGGCGCTCTACCAGGCCGAAGCTGCCCAATGCCCCAACCTCGTCGTGGGCGGGCGCCTCGGCGAGTACAAGTACTACGACATGGACCAGTCGGTGGGCAAGGCGCTCGCGGCGGCCGCCGCGTTCACCGCTTGAACAGCGCCCAGCGCAGGCGGCGCCGCAGTTGGTTGAGGCGCGTGATGCCGTCCAGAATCCAGTCGCCGAGCCGCCGGGGCAGCAGATAGGCGTACATGAACGGCGCGGCGGCGCCGTAGCCTGTGCGCCGTTCCTGCCGGAACGCTTTCCAGCGCGCGCGGAAGGACGGCGACTCAAGGAGCGTGAGATGGTTCTCGGCGCGCGCCCGCTCGGCGGCGAACGTCTGGCGGAACTCCGCCACGCGCTCGGGGGGCAGCCGGTCGGCAACCGCATCGAGGTCGTGTTCGGCCTGGTCGAGGCTGGGCAACCACATCCGCCAGCCGTGGACGGCGGGTTCGCGGTGGTGGCGGAGAGGTGAGGTGTGCCCCGTGCCCAGGCGGTATTGTACGAGGTGGTCGGGAAGGACGAGCTCGCCGCCGCCGAGCATGAGCGCTCGTCTCACGAAGACGACTTCCTCTACGCAGAATGGATGGAGCGCCTCGGGAGGAAAGGCCGTGAAACAGTCCCGTCGCCAGGCCATTGCCGTGCCGAGCGGCGTGCGCATGCAGGGGGCCGGGAACGTGCCGAGCAGTCTGCCGTCGGGACCGATGCGGTAGCCGGCGTGGCTGACGACGGCGGCGCGCTTGTCGTCCGCCACCCATGCGGCGGCGATCCTTTCCGTCCGTTCGGGCAACGAGACATCGTCTCCGTCCGCTTTGACGAGGAGCTCGCCGTGCGAGAGGGCGGCCAGCTTCATCCAGTTCCCGAGGATGCCCAGGTTGTGTGGATTGCGGTTGAAGACCACGGTGACGTCAGAGGGCGCATGGGCGGCGACATGGTCTTGGATGAACTCGGCCGAGCCATCCGTCGAGCCGTCGTCGGAGATGATTATCTCGAGCGGGCGGTACGTCTGCGCGAACGCCCCATCGAGCGCGGCGCCGATCCACTGGCGCTGGTTGTAGCACAGCAGGCAAAAGGAGACAAGTGGGCGTTCCATGCGAACTCCTATCCCCTCGGTCGCCGCCGAAACGGCGCAAAGAATGTCCACGCGAGCGCATAGACGCATCCCGCGCCGAACACGCGCACGGCCAGCACCGCCAGCGCGAGGGCCGGGTGCCGCCACGAGAGCGGAAACGCCCGCAGGGCGGCGCGCACTTCGGGATCCGCCGCGTATTCGCGCACGATCCGGCGTCCTTCCGCCCAGCCGATCGGCACGGTCCGCAGGAACGCGAACATCTCCAGCAGGGAGAACACGCACGACGCCGCGTAGGCGTCGCCGAGCGTCTCGCCCGCCCGGCGGTTGATCTCCTGTCGGCGGCGCAGGAACGCGAGCTTGTTCGCGAACGCCTGGGGCGAACGCCGGCGGCTGTCCACGGCGCTGCCCGCGCGGATGCGGTAGATGTAGAGGGGACGGTTGACGGATGTCATCCGCCGCGCCTCGAGCAGGAACTCGTACGTGAAGTAGGCGTCCTCCCAATTGATGAGCGTCTCGTCGAATCGCAGATGGAAGCGTTCGATCGCCTCGCGGCGGAACGCGCAGCGGCAGACGCTGCCGATTTCGCGTTCGGCCGCGAGCGGATGGCCCGCATACCAGGCGCGCACTTCCGCAAGCGAATAGCCGATGACCCGTGGCAGGAAGTGCGCGCGGATGGCGGCGTTGTCGTCGTAGCGGTAGTCGCCGTTGAGCGGCACGACGTGGCTTTCCGCCGCGCCCTCCCGCCTCTCCGCCAGCGCGAACACGCAGTAGTCGGCGTCCGCGCGTTGCAGTTCCGCCACGCCGACCTCGAGGTAGTCCGGCTCGAGCCAGTCGTCCGGATCGAGGAAGAACAGGAACTCTCCGCGCGCGGCATCCAGACCCCTGTTGCGCGCGGCGGACACGCCGCGGTTTTCTTGGTGGATCACGCGCACGCGCGCGTCGGCGGACGCGAGGCGGTCGAGGACGGCGCCCGTACCGTCCGTCGAGCCGTCGTCCACGGCAATGACCTCGAAATCGGAGAACGTACCGTGGAGGACGCTGTTCACGGCGTCCTCCACCCATTTCTCCACGTTCCAGCACGGAACGATCACGCTTGCCTGGGGGCTCATGCCGCTCATTTCGTTGGTTTCCCGCGGCATTTCCGCAGGAGAAAGTTCAGGATCTTCCGGGGCCAGTGCTGGGATTCGAGGTTGCGGACGGGGAACTCCACGTAGGGAATGTTCTGCGCGGCGACGTAGACGTCCAGCAGGCGCTCGCCGACGAAACCGAACACGCGGGCGTCGTAGGGCGAGTAGGACGAGATGTCGAGCCGTCGCTCCAGTTCGAACAGGACGTCGAACAGCCAGGTGCAGTAGGCGTCGAGGAGCGGACGGCGCATGACGAGCATGTTGAAGCGGTGTCCGCGGGTCGAGCGCATGGTGGCGTCGAACGCGTCGAGAAAGTCGGGATGCCGTTCGGCGAGGATGGCGCGCGTCGTGTCGAGGTCGGCCGCGTGGTGGGCGTGGACGTACTGCGAGTAGGTCGTCTCGATGAAATAGTTGCGCCGTTTCGGGAGGACGCAGGGGACCTTCTCGAGCGCGGCCGCCAACTCGTCCGGCGTGGCGCGGAA
>JAFRNO010000739.1 GCA_017430155.1 Kiritimatiellia bacterium
CGGACACGATGCCGAACGACTTGTCCGGCGGCATGAAGAAGCGCGCGGCGATCGCGCGCGCCCTCGCGCTCGAGCCGGAGATCCTCTTCCTCGACGAGCCGAGCGCGGGCCTCGACCCGCTCACCTCGAACGCGCTCGACGAGCTCATCCTGCGCCTGCGCGACGCGCGCGGCGTCACGTTCGTGGTCGTCACGCATGAACTGCCCAGCATCTTCAAGATCGCGGACCGCTGCGCGATGTTCGACCGCGCGCGCCAGGCGATGGTGGCGCTCGGCCGCCCCGCCGAGCTTCGCGACGGATCGGACGACCCGTTCGTCCGCCAGTTCTTCAACCGTGGAGGTACCCATGGCAGCTGACAACCAGCCCAATTACGCCAAGATCGGCCTGTTCATCATCATCGGCATCGCCCTCGTCGTGGGCGTGCTCGTCTACCTCGGCGGCTTCGGCGCGGGACAGCACGAGTTCATCGCCGAGACGCACTTCTCCTACCCCGTCTCCGGACTTGACGTCGGCAGCGCCGTCAACTTCCGCGGCGTGCGCGTGGGAAGCGTGCGGCGCATCTCCTTCATCGGCGCGGAGTATGACGAGATCGGCAACCCGCACGACCGCCGGCAGATCTACGTGGAGCTCGCGCTCGACAAGCGGCTCTTCCGCTTCGGCGGGAAGGAGGAGCACGTGCACGAGGGCCTCGAACGCCTCGTCGAGCGAGGACTGCACGCCACCGTCTCGTCCTCCGGCGTGACAGGCCTTTCGAAGATCGAGCTCAACTTCCCCACGATTCCGCGGGAGGACGAGAAGATCAGCTGGCGGCCGCGGTATGTCGTGATCCCGCCGGCGCCGGCGTTCCTCCAGAGCGCGGCGGACTCCGTGACGCAGATCCTCGACCAGCTCAACCGCATGGACTTCGTCGCGGCCTGGAGCAACGTGGTGGAGGTGACGGGCTCCGCGAACGTCCTCCTGCAGGACACCACGACGCTTCTCCAGGCGCAGAAGGGCAACATCGGCGAGATCATGGACAACGTGCGCGAGGCCTCGATCGGCCTGCGGTCGTTCACGGACCAGATCCAGGCCAATCCCTCCCTCCTCCTCCGCTCCTCCACCCCCGAACGGCTTGACGAGACGCGCTGACGCGGTTGCGGCATGTGCGGACAATTCAGATTTGTAAACAATGACAAAGTCAGAAAGAAAGGAAAACAAAATGGAAAATGACAAGATGATCTGGTCCTGCCTTCTTCACCTCGGGATGAATTCCTGGAAGGACATCCCCCTCAACCGCGCGCCGGCCGACGCGTCGCGTTCGTTCAAAGTGCGCTGCATGGCCGACTATCTGCGCACCGACGAGGCGGTGTGGCGTTCGCTCACCGACGCCCTCGGGAAGTCGGGCGCGAACATGCTCATCATTGACATGGCTGAGGGCGTCTACTTGCCCAGCCATCCCGAGCTCGCCGTGAAGGGCACGTGGAGCATCGAGAAGTTCCAGAAGGAGCTGGCCCGTCTGCGCGCGATGGGCCTGGAGGTCATCCCGAAGATGAACTTCTCCACATGCCACGACTCGTGGCTCAAGGACTACCAGCGCATGGTCTCCACCCAGAAGTACTACCAGGTGTGCGCCGACGTGATCAGGGACGTGATCGACATCTTCCGCGTGGACGGCAAGCCGCCGCGCTTCTTCCACCTCGGCTACGACGAGGAGACGCCCGGGCACCAGCGCAGCTTCGAGCTGGCGATCGTCCGCCAGGGCGAGCTGTGGTGGCACGACTTCCTGTGGTTCGCGAAGCAGGTCGAGTCGAAGGGCGTGCGCCCGTGGATCTGGAGCGACTACTGCTGGCACCACAAGGACGAGTTCCTCAACCGCATGCCGAAGAGCGTGCTCCAGAGCAACTGGTACTACGGCGCCCAGTTCGACGTGTCCAAGATGTCGGAGTCGAGCCGTCCGCACGTGCAGACGTATGTGGATCTCGCGAAGGCCGGCTTCGACCAGGTGCCGACCGGAGCGAACTGGTCGAACGACACGAACTTCGGCGACACGGTGAAGTTCTGCCGCGCGAACTGCCCCGCCGAACACCTCAAGGGATTCATGATGGCGTCGTGGCAGCGCACGATCCCCGAAGAGCAGGAGAAGGGCCTCGCCGCCATCGACCAGCTCTCCGCCGAAATCAAGAAATGGTAGGCGAATCGTCCCCGCTGTCCCCAAAGTTCCCATAGTCCCCCCAAAGGCAACGCCTATGAAAAAACTCCTGCTTCTCCTTGCCGCCGGCGTTGCCGGCGGCCTCTCCGCCGCCACCTACTCGGCGAAGTCCCCTGACGGTCAAAACGAAATCCGGCTCGACACGGAACCCGCCCTGCGCGTGACCGTGTTGCGGCGCGGCCTGCCCCGCGCGGAGGTGCGCAACATCACACTTGACGTGGCGGACCGCGGCACGCTGGGCGGCACGGGCTGCGCGGCGAAGGGTGCGCGCAAGGTGAAACGCGACGCCGTGATCCCGACGCCCGTCTACAAGCGCGCGCGCATCAAGGACAACGGCGCGGGCACGGTCGTCTCGTTCGGCGACTGGTCGGTGGAGCTCCACGCGCGCAACGACGGCGTGGCGTACCGCTTCGCGACGGCGTTCGGCGGCGAGGTCACGGTGAAGGCCGAGACCGCCCGCCTCGCGTTTCCGTCCTCCGACCAAAAGGTGTGGGCGGCCGCGAACCGCCAGGCGCCGGAGAACGACCCGCTCCAGGACAGCTGGGAGGGCGTGTACGGGCTTGTCTCCGTGAACGAGGCGCCCGAGCCGGGCTCGAAGAAGATCTGGTACATGCCGATCACGGCGTCGTATCCCGACGGCGTGGCGATGACGGTGACCGAGAGCGACATCGTGGACTACCCCGGCTGCAACTTCGTGCGCGGCGGCGACCCCGCCTCGCTCGACGCCGTGTTCGCGCATTACCCCACGAAGACGCGGTACTGGACGTGGGGCGCTGGCTACAGCGAGGAACCGTCTCGCTACCAGCGCGTGGTGGAGCGCGCGGACTACATCGCCCGCACGGCGGGCACGCGCACGTTCCCGTGGCGCGTGTTCGTGCTCGCGGACGGCTACGCGCAGCTCCCGGCGGCGGACATCGTCTACGCCCTCGCCTCGCCCTCGAAGATCGGCGACGCCTCGTGGGTGAAGCCCGGCAAGGTGGCGTGGGACTGGTGGAACTGCTGGAATGTGAGCGGCGAGCACGGCGGGA
>JAFRNO010000740.1 GCA_017430155.1 Kiritimatiellia bacterium
CCGCCCACGGCCACGGCGAAGTCGTCGCGCGCGAGTCCGGCGCGCAGGAACGCGCCCCAGATCGTCTGGACGGTCGCGAGCGTCTTCGTCGATTCGCCCGCTGCGATTACGGTGCGGAACGTCTCCACGCCGGCGGCACGGAGCGAAGACTCCACGCGTTCGCCATAGAGAGGATCCGTGTTCGAGTCGCACACCACCACGGCGCGCTTGCCGAGGCCGAGCGCTGCGACCTCCTCGCCCAGACCGGCGATGAGATTATGTCCCGCAAACACGAGCGACGGCACGTCGCCCGAGTCGATGCGCCAGGCGCCGAACAGCGTCTCCGCCGCTTCGGCGAGGGTTTCGGGGGTGCCGCTTGTAACATCAAGGCGGCGCGGGAAACTCGCGTAGTGCGCCGCGCGGTTCGCCATGAGCTTTTCGAGGGCGGCGTGGTTGCCGGCGAGCGGACGCGAACCCGGCGCGTTGTCGATGCGGTGGCAGAGCGTCTCCAGCGTGCAAGCGAGGCAGAGCACCTCGCCGTTCGCCTCGGCAAGGGCGCGGCATTCCGGATTGAGCAGCGCGCCGCCGCCGAGGGCGACGACGTGCCGCGTCCGCGCGGCCATGTCCGCGAGCGCCTGCTTCTCGCGAGCGCGGAACCCCGACTCCCCTTCCTCTGCGAAGATCTGCGGAATCGACCGACCGTCCGTCTCGACGATCACGGCGTCGAGGTCCGTGAACGGCAAGCCGAGCCGCGCGGCGAGCAGGCGGCCGATGGTCGACTTGCCGCTGCCAGGCGGCCCGTAGAGGAACAGGTGGCGCATGAGAGGCGTCAGGCTTCGGCCTTGTTCGTGTTCTGGGCCTCGTTCACGCGCATCGGGCGGCCCATGACTTCCTTGTCGTTCATCTCGGCGATGGCCTTTTCGGCCTCCGGACGGTTCGGCATCACGACGAAGGCGAAGCCCTTGGACTTCTCGGTGTAGCGGTTCGTGACCACGCGCACGGAGTCGACCTTGCCGAACGCCTCGAACGTCTGGCGGAGCTGGGCCTCCGTCATGTCGTAGCTGAGATTGCCCACGTAGAGCTCCACGCTGCCGGCGGGGATCGGGGGACGGCTCGTCACGGGCCGCGGATCGCGCCGCACCGGGGCCTGTTGCTTCTTCTGGGCCTGCTGGGGCTTCTTGGCCGCACCCTTCGCGGCACGGCGGCGGCCGACGAGGAATCCGATGACATAACCAATGACCAGCGCGGCGACGAGCGCGATGATAGCATGGGGCGGGCATTTTGCGCATCCGCCGAGGGGACAGGTTTTCGCGGCATCCGCCGCGAACAGGATCAGTGAACTCATTCTCTCTTCTCTCTCTTTCTTTCTTTTTTTGGGACGCGTCTCAGCCAGCGAGGAATCCATCAAGCTTTTTGAGACGCGAGGGGTGACGCAGCTTGCGCAAGGCCTTCGCCTCGATCTGGCGGATGCGCTCGCGCGTCACGTTGAACTGTTTCCCGACCTCTTCAAGCGTCCTGGAGAAACCGTCGGTCAGGCCGAACCGGTAGTCCAGCACCTGGCGTTCGCGGTCGGTCAGCGTCGTCAGGATTTCCTGGAGGCGTTCCTTCAGCATCGCATAGGCGGTCTGCTCCGACGGATTCTCGGCGGACGTATCGGGAATGAAGTCGCCGTATTTCGCGTCGTCGTTGTCGCCGACCTTGCTCTGCAGGGAAATGGGCTGCTGCGCCATGCGCGAGACCGCGCGCACCTGTTCGGGCTTCATCTCCATCTCCACGGAGAGCTCCGCTTCGGTGGGCTCGCGCCCGAGGCGCTGGATGAGCTTCTTCTGCACGCGCATGAGCTTGTTGATCGTCTCGATCATGTGCACGGGGATGCGGATCGTGCGGGCCTGGTCCGCAATCGCGCGCGTCGCGGCCTGGCGGATCCACCACGTCGCGTACGTCGAGAACTTGTAGCCGCGCTTGTACTCGAACTTCTCCACGGCCTTCATGAGGCCCGTGTTGCCCTCCTGGATGAGGTCGAGGAAGCTGAGGCCGCGGTTCATGTACTTCTTGACGATGGAGATGACAAGGCGCAGGTTCGCCTCCACCATCTTCGTGCGGGCGTCCTGCCCGTTGCGGAGGATCGACATCATCTCGCCGAACGTGGAGAGGAACTCCTCCGGCGGCATGCCGAACGTGGCCTCCGCCTTCTCGAGCTTCGCGCGCACCTCGGCGAGCTCGGCCTCGCGCTTCTTCGACTTCGGCATCGCCAGCAGCTCCGCCTTGCGCTTGATCTGCGACCGGTAGGGCAGGTAGATCGTCTCCTCCGCCTCCATGCAGAGCGTTTCGAGGACCTTCTGCTTGAAATTGAGCTCGTCAAAGGCCGCGCGCAGCGCCATGCGGGCGTTCTGCACGCCCTTCTCGGCGCCGCGGAGCTGGGCCGGCGTGGCCTTTTTCCGGTTGCGCTGCAGCTCGGCCAGCTTGGCGGCCGCGTCGGCCAGCCGACGCCCCACCTCGGCAAGCGTCTTGCGGAACGCGGGGAGCTGGTCCATGTAGGCGTCGCGGTTCTCGTCGAACCGGTCCGTCACGACGCGGTCGAAGCGCTCCTGCATGGCCTCGAGCTTCTCCAGCAGCCGCGCGTAGAGATCGGGCGTGAACGCGAAGCGGTTGAACATGTCCTTCGTCTTCGCCTCGCTCTCCTCGATGCGCATGCAGATGTCCACCTCCTGCTCGCGCGTGAGGAGCGGCACCTGCCCCATCTGGTGCAGGTACATGCGGATCGGGTCGTCGAACATCTCCTGCACGCGCGCGGCGTGCAGGCGGCTGTCGCCCTGCTTGTCCTTGTTCGCGCGGTACGCCTCCACGTCCTCCGCGCGGATCACGTCCACGTTCAGCGCCTGCAGGATCAGCAGGTACTCGTCCGCCGTCGACTCGTCCTGCACCGTGGCCGGGACGATCTGGTTGAGCTCGTCGTACGTGACGTAGCCGCCGTTCTTCTCGGCCCGCTGCTTGACCTCCTGGATCACCGCGTTGCGCTCCTCGGCGCCCAGCACGCTGCGGGACTGGAAGGCGGACATCGCCATCACGTCGTCGGGGTCGAAGTCGTCTCCGTAGCCGGTGGCCGGAAGCGGCATCACGTCGTCAATGCCCATCGGGTCGTCCAGGTCCTCCGCGTCCGGAAGGTCCGCGTCGTCCGCCGGCGCGCGGTCCTCCAGCTGGGCCGCCTCGGCGACCTCGTCCAGATCCAGGACGCGAGCCTCGGCCTCCGCCTCGTTGTCCTCGTCCGACGCCGCGAACGCCGAAGCCTCCGCGTCCTCGTCCTGCGGCAACGGCTGGTCCTCATTGTACGCAGCCACGTCGTCGCGCGGAAAATCCGCATCCGCCTCAATCGCCCTGGCGGAGACCTTCTTGACGGGCTCTTTCCTCTTCTCGACCTTCTGGCTCTTGGAAAGAGACGCTTTCTTGGGCTGGGCTTTCTTGGAAGCCGGCGCGGACTTCTTCTCGGCCGTCTTCGACGGGGAAACTTTTTTAGGGGACACTTTCTTCGCGGGCGTTCTTTTCAATGAAGCCTTCTTCGCAGGCTTCGTGGAAGCGTTCTTTTTCGCGTTTTTCTTGATGGCCATGTCAGCTCCAGACTATAGTCCTATTATATGCCAAAAGTCAAGGGGGTAGTATATCATTTTTCGCTTTTTCAGTCAAGGGGTTGCACGGATAAAAAAATTATGCTATAATTGCGTCCACTTTTCCGCATTTTGCGGGAATTGAAAACTGGAGAAACTGACGTGAGCAATCCTGTAGCCGCCACAAAGTCCGCCTACGCCGCAGCCGGCGTGAACATTGACAACAAGATGGACGCCCTCAAGTCCATCAAAACGATGGTGGGGGCCACGAAGACGGTCAACGTGGTTGGCGGAATCGGCTCGTTCGGCGGCCTCTGCCGCCTCCCCCAGGGCAGTTCGAAGGATACGCTCCTCGTCTCCTCCACGGACGGCGTGGGCACCAAGCTCAAGGTCGCCGTGATGATGAAGAAGCACGACACGGTGGGCCAGGACATCGTGAACCACTGCGTGAACGACATCCTCGTGCAGGGCGCGAAGCCCCTCTTCTTCATGGACTACGTGGGCGCCTCCAAGTTCGACGGCCCCACCTTCCAGCAGATCGTCAGCGGCCTCTGCAAGGCCTGCAAGGAGAACAACATGGCCCTCCTCGGGGGCGAGACCGCCGAAATGCCGGGCCTCTACCCCGCGAACGAATACGACCTCGTCGGCACGATCGTCGGCACCGTCTCCCGCAAGAAGCTCATCACGGGGCAGTCCATCCGCGCCGGGGACGTGATCATCGGCCTCCCCTCCGGCGGTCTCCAGACGAACGGCTTCTCCCTCGCCCGCCGCGTGTTCTTCGACATCTGCCAGATGACGCCGCAGGACAAGCTCCCGGGCACGGACCAGACGATCGGCGACGCCCTTCTCGCCGTGCACAAGAGCTTCCTCAAGCCCGTCGGCCGCCTGCTGGACAACAACATCAAGGTGACCGGCATGGCCCACATCACCGGCGGCGGCTTCCAGGACAACATCCCGCGCGTCCTCCCCAAGGCCGTCACCGCCGAAATCGACCGCACGTCCTGGCCCGTCCCGACGATCTTCAACTTCATCGAGCGCCAGGGCAAGGTGGACCACGACGAGATGTACCGCGTTTTCAACATGGGCATCGGCTTCGTCCTCATCGTGCCGAAGACCTCGCTCCTGCGCATGAAGACGGTGTTCAAGAACGTGCGCCAGCCCTGGTACCAGATCGGCGTGATCCGCGTGCGCAAGCCGGGCTGGCCGCAGGTCATCTTCTCGAAATAGCGTAAATAGCGGCGCGCGCGGGGCGCGCGCCCTACCGGGAGGGGCCGCGCTTGTCGCGGCCCTCACTTCAACAACACCGCCACGCGCTCCGGGAACTTCCTGTAGTCCTCGATCTCGATGTAGTCGAGACCCTTGAGGCGCACATGGCTGTCGCCGCCGCCGTCCCCGAAGTCGTCGCCGATGAAGATGATCTCGTCGCGCGCGTAGCCGTGCTCCCGCGCGTAGGCCATCACGCAGTCGTACTTGTTGTACTGCGGGCCGGCGAAGTCGAACGACGAACTGCCGCCGATGAACACCGAGTAGTCCTTGAACACCTCGCACACCTCCGCGTACATCGCGCGCCGCTTCGCCTTGTCCGGGTCGAACGCCATCTTCATCTCCTTCGGCGGCGTCGTGCCGAGGAGGCCGAACGTCACCATGCCCGAGGCGTGGAACTCCACGGGCTTGCCGTAGTACTCCGTGTAGCCGTACTTCTTGCGCAGGCGGTCCGTCTCGCGGAGGAAGAACGCCTGGTCCACGTGGTTCGTCACCTGGCGCACGATGCGGAACTCGCCGTCCACCATCTTC
>JAFRNO010000741.1 GCA_017430155.1 Kiritimatiellia bacterium
GGGTACGGCCAGCAATAGGCCCACGGTTGATTGAAGTCCATGATTGACGGAAACTCCGGCGTCAACCAGCGAACAGCCTTGCCCCGCCGCCCTTCCGGCCCATTCTTGGCAGAGACGACTCCGATCGCACCGTATGGCGACCCGTGGTGCGGCGCGAACGTACAGACGGCCTCGTCCGGCAAGCCTGGAATCTCCCGCGCCTGCAAGAGGTTCGGAGGGTCGTCGAGCAGGTTGCCGAACCACAGTTCCAAGTGCCGCCCGTCGGGATACTGCGTCCAGAGCGACTGGCGCGACATGATGTTCCAGTCCACGTATTCCCAACGCGTGTAGAGCAACCGTCCGTCGCTCCGCACGGTAAGGAAATAGTCCGCGAGCGTATTCGACGAAAGCATCTTCACGTTCGAGCCGTCCGGGTCCATGACATGGATACGACTCGAGGGGCCGTCGGTACAGACGAGATGCGTCCCCTTCGCCCGCGTGGAAACGAAGGCGATGCGCCCGTCCGGCAACGGCGCGGGGGAGGTGTCATGAAACTTACCTGCGGCGAGAGCCGTCAAGCCGCTCCCATCCGCCCCCATCCGATAGACATGCCAGTACGGCGACGACCTGCGGCGCATGGAGAGCCAGATAGTCTCCGCATTCGGGGAAAGTGCCAAATCGAGGATGATCGCATCCTTGTCCGCAAACAGCGTGCGCGGCGGCATGTCGGGTTTTGACGGATCCAACACCTTGATTGCAGTCCCCCAGACATCACCGTCCGGATAGGCCGAGTGACCTACCGAGACCGGTCCGACGCGCGTGCGCAAGGGGGCCCCCTCGATGTACATGATTGGCGGCAATGTCCGAGTCAGCGCGACGAGTTCCGGCGACTCTCGGGAAAAGTCCGGCTCGCTCCCCTTCTGCGGCCGGTCCAGCATGAAGCCTGCCACATCAACAGCCCCAACACCCGCGTTGGACAGCTCAAGGACATGCAGCCCCTCTCCCAGCCCGGATGCAATCGGCAGCTCGTATGCAGGCACGCCTGTAGAACCAGAGAGGTCAATAGGCGGCAACGACTTGCCGTCCAGGCGCACATCCAGCCGCCCCAGGCGCGCAAGGGAGTTGGTGTGGGTAGGATGCCACCAGGATGTCCGCACACCCGTCCGCGTCGCAAGCGCGACGGATGTCCCCTCGAACCGCAAGGAGAGCGCGTCCCCTTTGGAGCTGGAAATCCAATGGCACCGTGGTCGCTTTTTCCCGTCGCGCAGAAGCTCTGGTTCCCACGCGCCAGTCATCGAGACCTGCGAATGCCGGGGGGAGACGAAGATGCGCTTTCCCCCCTGTGCATACACAGGCAAGGTTGCAAGGCAAAGGCACATCACCCGCCCGGCACCCCGCCATACTCTGCTTGCCTGTTTGTTCATTTTCGCCTCTGAAATCACGATTCCGCCTGTGAAACCGTTTTCACATTCGGAAACTCAATTCACGGGCGGAATTATACGGCAACCCGCCCCGCCTGTCAACCGGAAAATTCCTGATGGCGAAATCCCGCCGGACAGCGCGAACATGTCGCGCAGGCATTTGAAACCTACACCCTATGCATAAAGATAGTTCGCCTCAGAAAACCTCCTTCACGCGGGCCAAGACCCTTGGCGCGGTGCCAATGCCGTAGCGTTCGCCGACCGTCAAGATGTCGTCGTCGGTGATGCGCGAGAACTTTCCGTTGACCGAAAGCGCGTGCTGGTTCTGCCAGTCGCCCCACTCCGTATCGCCTGGCGAGAAGTGGCAGCCCGTCAAATCGTACGCCGGAGCTAGCTCCCATCGTCCGCCCTCGCGCATCAGGAACGAGAAGTTCTTGGTATGGTCGTCCATCTCCCCGTTGTACACGTTGAACGCCATCCGGCGGAAGATCTCCTCCAACGTCTCGTAGCCGAGTCCCAGCGCGTCCGCCGTCTCAAAAAGAATGTCGTAGGTGTAGAGCGTGCGTGGTCCGCCCGACGGCAGGTGCTGGAGCGCGCAGAGCGTCTGCACCAGATGGCGTCGGTTCCCGTCGCGGTCGAACCGGCGCGTCATGAAGTGCTTCACGCCGTCCAGCTCGTAAAGACGGCATTCGCTCATCGAAACACCCGCCGCACGCGCCTTCTGGTAGACCGCAAACTCCTCCTCGCCTGCGGACGGCAATCCCTGCGGCGTGAACTTGATGAGCCAATGCTCGTAACCCGGCGGAAGGTCGCAGTCCCCCGCCAAAAAAGAATCCTTCTCACGGTTCCAGCCCACGACCGCCTTCGCCTGCGCCCCGCCCGCCGACGTCCCCACGCGGATGATCTCGCGCAGGGCTTCTGCACCCGTATCCGTCGCCAGCCGACCATTGAGCGCACGACGGGCTTCTTCAACGAGCTGGCGCATCTCGATTGCGGAAGGTCTCTCGGTATTCGGTCCCCTTGACGGTTCGTATGTCAATGCACCCATGCCACGAGACCCCACGTAGGCCAGACGATCAAGCGTCGAAACGATCGACTTCGGAATTTTCTGTTCGTCCATCCACTTGTCGATGAGCGCGTTCCCAAACGAATCAGGAAGCGAATCGGCAAACACGCCCGGCAAGCCGCTAAAGGCACCCTTGGGCAGGTCAAAGTTGACGACCTTGTATATCTCATCGCGCAACGGCATGCAAATCGGCGCAATCTGGACTCCAGAGCGAACGAAGTCCGGGTCGTACTGGAATTGATAGTACGATCCGAAGTCCGGCGCGATCCTGCCGACATGCCGTCCCCACAGAAAGACGTCAACCGCCATCACGCGCTTATACATGTCCCACCTCCTCCTTCTTCCCGCGAGAGGCCCTTTTGCGCTCCGTGTGCGTAACAAGCGCAATCTGATGGTCGATGTGTTCCTCCGGCGCCAATCCGTGAACCCAGTTCGTATGGCCGTATGTACGGCACAACGACACGAGAGCCCACATGGAGCCACCGCGTCCACTCTCAATGTTCTTGACCGTCGAAGCTGAAATACCGCTACGCTCGGCGGCCACTTCGCGCGTCATGTTCAGGAACAGTCGTCGAGCACGCAACGACTCACCAATCTTCGTTAGAATTTCTTTCTTGCCACCCAGCAACATCATAAGCCTCACTTTGTTGGATGAGGGTAGTCTATCAAAACAAACTCATAACGTCAACGGTCAATATCCTGCCTATTATTGAATGAAACATTCAACAACAGACAAAAATCTACCCCTACATTACAACATTTAGGAAGCATCTGCGGCGATTAAGGCAAGGTTCCGTTCTTCGGCATGCGGACCGTGATGTCTGAAATGCGCACATTGTCGCCGTGAAATCTGAGGAAACCGTACTTGGGGGCTCGACGAAAGACAGCCGCGAACTTTTTCGAGCAAACGAGAGGCATAGCTGATTCCCCGACAAACACATTAATCTGTTTCCCGTCACACGTCATGCGTATTTTCTGCTTTTTGCCTTGCTTCTCTCTCCAGGTAGCCTTGTCTGGGTCAATCTTAAAGAGTTCGTAGTAGTCTGAGGAGAGATAGGCCCCGATCCGATTCTCTTCGCTGATCAACGTAACAAACGGGATGCCGTTGACGGGCAGGTGACGAGACTCCTCGTGAACAAACCTTGAAATGACGACGACATGCCTGCCCGACGACTTGGGCTTTGGCTCAAGCGAGAACTCCACTTCGTAGGCTTTGGGCAGCTTGGCCCGCCATGTCATGTGGTTTTCCCATGAGAACGGGCGATAGGTTTGTATCGTTCTGTCATTGCAGCGCCACCAATGCCCCCACCAGCCATGCACAAACTTCGGGATCAAGGCGGCGACATCGCGTCCTTCCTCAAAATCTGTTTTCATCTGAATGTCAAGTTCGAGGCGCCGGATAAAACGCTCAAGCCAGTAGCGATCTGGCCATTTACCGCTTTTTAGCTCGTCCCCCTTCTTGATCTCGCCGATCTCCGCCATGATTTCGTTGAACCGGCCGCCGTCATACAGCCGTTGAAGGCGTATGCAGCGATTGGAGTGCATGGATGAAAATATGTTGGCGTTGTTGTACACTTCGTCCGTATCGGAAAAAATCCGTTCTGTGTACCGTTCGGAGACGGCGGCGGCGAGACTCGGATCGAACCTGCCGACATCCTCGTATCTGCCCGCGTAGAATGCGACGGCAGAGCCAACGAATGGAGCCCTGATCCTTGCGTAGCCGCAGGCGTTTTCGTTCGTAGCCTGCCGCAGGCAGGCGTCGATGCACCATTGCGCCTCTTCAGGACGCCGCTTGAAATACCCATACGGATCAGCATGTGAATCGCGCAGATAGCGACAAAGTATTTCCGCGCCGAAAAACGGGAGCATCGTGTCGTGCCTCTGCGTATCGCGGCAGGCATGGGCGAAGCGCAACATCTCCTCGTGGTCGGGGGTCTGTCCCCATCGCGGGTAGAGCCTGTACCAACAGTAGAAGGTCACGAGCGCATCGGGGTCGTCGAGCCGCTTGGACGTCAGCGCCTTGAAAAAAGCATCGGACATCTCGCGGGAACATCGCCTGCTTTCGCCGGCGATCCACTGCCGTGCTCGCAACGTCTCGAACATCCCGGGACGCGCGGCCTCCGCTTCATCCAACAACAGATTGGCGGCGTCTGAGTTCTCGGACAGCATTTGCCATCCCCTGCGGGGAACCTTCGATGCGACACCTCCACCCGCCACGCTTCTCGCCTCGTTCATCGTCTTCTTCGCCAACCCCATGCTGTTAGCCCACGGGAATTGCTTCAGCGCCGTGAACATTTCATAAGAAGCCGTCCCGCAAAACGCGTTGCACAGGGTATAAACGGGAATCTCGTCAGCATTCGTGAAATTGCGCGCGGCAAGCCATTTGCGGAAAGAAACCGCCGGGATGTCTCCCGGTCTGTTGGCGCCAAGCCTGTAGCTGTAATAGCCAAACAGGACATGGATAAAATCAGGCTTCCCGCGTTTCTCGACAATCTCCCGCGATTTTTCAAACCGTTTCCGCGCCTCCTTGGATCCGTCAATCCAGTCCTGTTCCGGATCAAACGCCGAAAGAAGCAGGATGAATGGTTCTTCGCACCCCTGTTCCACAAGCTTGCCGGCACGTCGACTGACGCGGTCGTCCGGGATCAACAGATGATGGAAACTTTCATCGCAGATGAAGCGCAACCCCGCCTCATAGACATCATTCGCCTCCTTCGCCCAGGGTTTGCCAGATTCAGTCTCGCCTGGAGCAAATGGATTGGGCATTTCTCGCCTGATGAAAGGCAGTAGAACCGTATCGCGGAACTTCGCCGTCGTATCCACCGTCATGTTCGTTCTGGCATTTTGGGTCCATTCGCGCATCATGTTGTTGAACTCGCACTGAGATTTCGTAAGCGAAAGGAATTTGGGGATCCACGCCAGTGCGGAAGATACGGCAAGGAGGCTGACGGTAACAAAGACTAACCGTTTTGACACTTCCATTCTCATTTCTTGAATCCTTTCATCAGTTGGGTCAGACCAGCTGCGAGAAGAGCGTTCTGGCAGGAACGACAACAGGGTCCGTTCGTGCAAAGCAGTCAGCCTCGACGAACGGTTCGTCAAATAC
>JAFRNO010000742.1 GCA_017430155.1 Kiritimatiellia bacterium
CCCACCGTATCGCGCACCGTCGTCGTCCCCTTCAGGTAGAACCACCCTTCGTTGTTGCACTGGATTGTGGACTGGTACACGACCAAGTTGGAGATTGTGACGTCGGCCTGTCCTCCCCAGCCCATGATCTGGCTCTTGAACTTGTCGCCGCTCCCCGTGCCGCCAAGCGTCAGCGAGTTGCCCTTGAACACATGGGCGGCGGTGCTGCCCGTGATACGCAACGAGTAGTTCGTCATCACGTAGTAGTCATGTGCATCCGATGGCGCTTCCCCGTTGCTCCAGTTGCCGGCCGCCTCGAAGGAACGGACATCGACGTTGTTGGTTTTCGCGTCGCTTCGGAGCAGGTACACGTCGTCCGCCCGCGCAGCGACGAAAGCGCAGAACGCAGCAAGGCAAACGCCCGCCAACCGTCCGGGCAAGTTTCCGATTTTCATCATGGCATGGCTTCTCCTTGAAATGTCATTCGAATTTTACCATGACACAGCGCGACCTTCAACCGCTAATTTCGGATGGGACAGATGCGATGGATGAAGGTGACATGAGACAAGAGACGAGAGACCTGGCCACCTTGGCGGCGGACGGCGGTGGAACGCCGTCCCTACCGCATGGGGAGCCGCCATCTGGACGGCGTTTACCGGATGAACATCGTCAGGCCGCCGTACCGGACCAGGGCGAGAAGCGTCACCGTGCCGTCCGCGTTCGCGCGTTCCTCAATGCCCGTCACGTAGCCCTTGAACGGCCGCTGCACCTCCAGCATCCCCTTCACGCCGGCGGCCTTGTCGGCCGCCACCGTGCAGATGGCGTACCGCGAGATGGGCGAGGGCATGTCGGTGAGTTCGCCCATGTCCACCATCACCGGCACCTTCGCCGTCACGCCCTCCGCGCGCGCGAACGGCGCGGACCACTTCGTGTTCCAGAAGCCGTACGCCGCCACGCCCGCGTCGGACGGCGCGCGGTCGAGCTTGATGCCGCCGCCCGCGAACTCCACCGCGAGGCCGTCCACGCCGTTCGTCGAGAGCGGCTTGATCCAGCCCTCCGCCACGACGAGCCCGTTCGTGCCCGCGAGCGGCGTCGCGCTCTGCGCCGATCCGCAGAACTTCGGCTTCACGGTGCCGCCGAGCGCGAGCGTGCCCGCGCCGGACTTGTGCAGGACGCCCGAGAGCGTAATCGGGCACTTCAGCGCGAGCGTGCGCCCTTCCGGCGCGACGACCTGCGTGTCCGCCCCCGCGAAGTTGATGCCGCGCGTCATGTCGTCCAGCACGCTCTCCGCGCGGCCGGGCTTCAGCGCCTGCCAGTTCTTGACCGTGAGCGCGTCGTACTGGTACGTCTTGAACGGCGCGCCGAGGTTGCGCGACTCGCACACCGCGAACATCATGAACTGCGTGGGGTTCTCGATGTCGGACGCATTGTGCTGCACGATCCACTTGCCCGTGAAGTTCGTGTTGATGTTCGCCGGCTCGAACTCACAGCACATTTCATAGGCGTTGGCATCAGGCCTGCGGATGCCCGCGATGACGTTGCACTGCCCCGAAATCGCGCTCTCCCAGCGCTGCGTCGTGTTGTTGCCGAAGGTGAAGAGGTAGGAATTGGCGCCGACGAGGTTGAGCGTGCCGCGAATGACCATCGGACCGTTCACCCAGGCGCGCATCGTCTGCGTGCCCGTGCTTCCGGTGTGGATGTTCAGCTCATCGAACTCATACGTGCCGCTCGAGGAAAGCGTGATCGTCTTCATGACCGTCAGCGAACGACCGGGGAAATGGTAGTAGCCTCCCAATCCCTGCGGGATGGAGATGTAGCACCCGACGCCGGTGTAGAAGTCCGCCCCCGCGTTCTCCGTCGGCGTCTTGTTGTTGGACCACGTCGCCGCCTGATGGAACTTGCCGGCGTTCGCCGCGCCGGAATTGTCCACGACCTGGCAGATGACCGGACGCCATGTCGCATACACGGCCGTCCAGTCGCCCTCGTCCACAACTTCTACCGCCGTCACGTTCGGCAACGCCGCAGGCGACGCGCCCGCGAGGCGGGACTTCTCCCCGACCTCCAGCTGTTCCTGCGTGACCGTGCCCGCCGATTTCGCCACGCGCAGGACGGCGATCCGCGTCACGTCGTTCGTCGCCGCAAGAATCGGCATCTCCATCGCCACGCGAATCTTGCCCGTAGCCGTGAAGGAATTCGTCACCAGCACGCAGCCGCTCCCGGCCTTCTCGTCGAAGAACCCGCGCACGGTAGAGCCGTTCGCCATCGTCAGCGTGTCCACCACGAGCGTGTTCGTGGCCGAGCTGCCGATCGACGAGGTGGCGTCAAGCGTCACCTTGGGGATGAAGATCTCCGCGCCGTCCGCGCCGTGTGCGCGGACCTCGCCGCACTTCGTGGCGTTCACATCCTTCGCCGCGAGGGACGTTCCGACGTAGAGGATGTTGCTGATCGTGTTGATCGTGCCGAGATACTCCGACATGTCGCCCAGGAAGTAGACGCGCCCCGACGCGTCGGATGGCGTCGTGATGCGCATGATCTGGTCTGCGTCGCCGACGATCTTCGCGGTCACCCAGAAGCCGTGGCCGAGGGTGGCATAGCCGGCCGTGGATGTCTGCCACGTAAACGGCTTCGCCTGGGTGGTCCCCTGGAGCGTGACCGTGCCGCCGATGCCCCCGAGCAGCACATTGTCCTGGTTGATGATTATCAAGGAACCCGCGAGCACGAAAAGCCCGTCGTCCCCGAACACGATCCGGGACGGATGCGCGCACTTCCAGTTGATCGGGGCGTTGTCCAGCACGAAGCGCCCGCAGTCCAGGTTCAACTCCATCGCCGCCTGCCCGTCGGTGCGGGACCATGAACGAAAAAACTTGTTCGCGTAGTAGTTCGTGCCGGAATGAAGCGCGAGGTGGTCGCTCCAGAAATACGTTTTCCCGTCGTTTTTGTCCGTGGTCTCCGAGAGCGGGCTGAATCCCGCGTTGCCGCTGACCAGCAGCCGCACATACCCCGTCGACGCGTCGTACACGGCGCCCTGCGCCGTGCCAAGGCAAAGAGCCGCCGACAGGCAAACGCCCGCCAACCGCCCGAGCAAAATCCTTCTTCTCGTCATGGAACAGTTCCTCCTTGAAAGCTTTACCGGAATTCTACCATTTCTGTGCCGTACCGTTCAATCGCTATTTTCCACGCTCGACCGTGCGGCGGCCGCGCAGGAGCGCGGCCCTCCCGGAAGGGTCGCAGTTTACTGCGACCGCCTTTTCGGGCGCAACAAGTTGCGCCCCTCCCGCATGGGGAGCCGCCACCTTGGCGGCGGACGGCGGTGGAACGCCGTCCCTACCGGATGATGATGCAGGCGCCGGATGGCAGCGCCGTGACGACGATGTTGTCCACCAGCACCCGGCCGCGGTCGTAGAGGTCCCACGGCTCGAGGCCCGCGACGCCGCCGGCGCCGATGAGGATTGCCGAGATGCCGCTCGTCGCGCCGACGCTGCTCCGCCGTGCCAGGCCGTCGACCGTCGCGAGCGGCTCGCCCGGCGGCGGCGTATCGATCTCAGGATGCGTCGTGCCCATGTCGTACACGCGGAACTTCCACGTTGCGGAACCGGAAATCGTGGTGCCCTCCAGCCGGTACCAGTGATCGGTCTTGAGTGGCGGCACGCCGGCCACGGGGTTGGCGCCGCTGCCGTCCTGCACACGGAGAACGGTGTTCGTGTAGCGGCCAAGTGAGGATGCTTCGTGAGAGAGTCCGAACGCCATGACGGAATCGTCTAATGGACGGGCGTCCCGCGCGTCGGAATACTGGCACATCTTGTCGCCGCCCAGGTAGATGTTGAGGAGCTGTCCGCCGACATTCAGCCACCAGCAGGGCGGACGCACGTCCGCGCGGAACGTCACGCGCTGCCCGCACGGCACCTCGTCAGGCAGCGGCTGCGTCAAGTAGAGAGAGTAGTTGTCGGGCGCCTTGATGGCGAGGAACCGGTTTGAATCGCCCATGATCCACGCCGTGCCCTCGCCCCTGTTCACGTGCTCCCACGCGTCCACGCCCACGCCCGTGTAGGCTCCGTGCACGAGTTCCGTCTTCTCCCGTTCGACGTACCGCTTGCGGTCGTTGAAGTCGTTGACGTAGATGAGCGTGCCCGTGCCGGATGTGGAGTCCCAGTCCTTCCAAACCTGGATGTTGTCCCACAGGACGTAGGTGTTCCAGTTGGTGCCCGCCCGGTAGGCGAACAACGAGAAGGCACCGATGTTGGGGAGGTTGCTTTTGCTGTTGCGGAACGGGATGCTGTTCGTCGCATAGACGGGCTCGGCCGGCACGTCCACGCGGTCGTACCTGCCGGCGTCCGGCCCCAGCGCGTAGAGCTCGTAGTCGTACTTCCGGGCGTCCAGATCCGCCGTCACGACCATCCGGTACCAGTTCGTGGGCATGCACGTCACGTCCGCGCTCTTCGTCGTGACAAGCCCCCCGCTCGCCGGCAGGTAGGCGGGCCGGAACTCGTTTGCCGACTCGCCCACGATGGCGCCGTAGCCGATGTGGCGGGACGTGTACGTGCTCGGATCGCCCGACCAGTACGTGTCGCTGCCGAGCGCGAGGCACACGCGCGCGTCCTTCGCTGCCGTGACGCGCCATTCGCTCGGCAGGCGCACGTCGCCGGAAATGCGCACCTTGCCCGAGGTGATCGTCTCGCCGAGCGTCTGTGCCACCACGCCGTTGCCACTGGTCGAGGTAGGCGTGGAGGCGCGCAGCATGTTTCCGCCGGCCGTCTTCGAATCGACCACCATGAACCTGTTCCCGTCAGAGAGGCGCACCCAGTTGTCCATGCCCGGAACGCCCAACGCGGAGTTGTTCACCAGGAGCGTCTGGCTCGCGTTGTCCGGCGCGTTGCTCACCATGGCCGCGTAGGAGCTGAAGATGTCGACCGGCGAGACGGCGACGTCCCTGGGGTAGGCGACCGTCGTGGCGGGCGTCGGCTGAATCCGGCGGAAGCGGCGCGTGTTGAAGTCGTTCTCGTAGAACGGCACGTACTCGCTCGTGCCCGGCGCCTTCCAGGCGAGGTAGATGTTGTCGTAGCACGGCGCGTTGGTGACGGCCAGGCTGGCGCCCGTGCCGGCCTTGAAGCGGTAGCCGTTGAGGCCGATGCCGACGATGCCACCCGTCTCCTCGTTCATCTCGTCGCGGAAAAAGTAGGTCTCCTTCGCGACGATGCGCGTGGCGGTGCCGTCGGCCTGCGCGTTCCGTCCGTCCGGCTGGCTCTCGCCGGCGTCCCAGACGTAACAGTTGACGCGCTGTTCGTCCAGGTTCACGTACACGCGCCAGCGGTACCAGTGGTCGTTGCACTCGTAGTTGTCGCCGTTCTTGCCGGGATAGAGCGTCTTGGTTTGCCCCTCCTCGCGGGAGTAGTATTGGAACTCCAGCCTGTTCTTGTCTTTCCCATCCCAGTACGCGCCGAACAGACACGGGAATTTGGTGCTGGCGAGTTTCGTGTTCCAGACGGGATCCATGTACTTGCGGTACACGAGCAGGGCGCGCACGGCGTGGGTCGCTTCTTCCGTGTTGCCCCACACGGACGGACGGCGGATATCGATCTCGAAGCGGATCGTGCCGTTCGTGAACTCGTTGTGGAACGTATGGATCGCGCAGCCCGAGCGCGCCGTGCTGCTGCGGAAGAGCGCGAAGTAGTTGTCGGAGGAGCCATGCACGGGATCGGTGGCGACGGCGAAGCCGGGCGGGGAATCCATCGTCCCGCTGTCCATGTACGCCTTCATCCATCCGTCCTGCATCTCTTCCGGATGGTTCCAGAAGTTGAGCGGCAACGGGTTGCCGTTCCCGTAGTTCCGGTAGAGGGTGCGCTCGGGGTCGTAGTCGTACGACATCCAGCGGTCGCCAGGGAGCGTCGCCGCGCTCGTGCGCGTCGAGAAGTCGTTGCGGTAGATGTCCTCCGCCAGCGTCACGCTTGCCATGAGCGCCACCAGCGCGCCCATTGCCACAAGTTGCGTGATCCTTTTCATTTTCATGCTCCTTTCTCAAAGCGTTCCGCCGCGCAATCGACGAGATGGCGCGTCTTGGAGTCGAACGAAAGGCCGATGAGCCAGATGGGGCGGCCGTCGGCAAGATAGGGCTCGGCGTATTTCTTCTCGCGGATTTGCTTGAAGGCCTTGTCCACCGGCTCGTCCACCTTCAGCTCGAAGATGTAGATGCCCTTCTTGTGCTTCGCCACGATGTCGGCGCGACCGTTCGACTGCCGGTCCTCCGAGACGACCTCGACCCCCTGCGACGCAAGAAGCGAGTAGAGGATACGCTCATACGAAAACTCCTGGACATCGTCCTCCTTTGGCCCGTATGGCAGGTGCGCGTAGAGCGACTTGAGGCCCACGAAAACCTTCGGCCAGTTGAAGCGTAGCAGGGACTTTCCGAGATTGGCCGCCCAGGCCACGTCCTGTTCCGCCGCAACGCCCGCAACAAGCGTGGAGAGATCACGCCGCACCTCCTCATCCGGCACGCCGAGCGTATAGTCGTCCACGTCAGGGTCGTAGTCCTTGATCGTCAGGTAGCCAGACTGGTAGAGCAGAGCGATGGCCGTGAGGTTCCTGAGCTCCGCCACGTCGAACGCCTCGCCCGACACCTCTTCGACCTTCTCGTAGTCAAGTGCCAGCAGATCCTCGCGCTTCAGATAGTTCATCAGCATCGACGGACGGCCCGTCGTCGCCCACGTCGCCGTGAAGCCTCCGACCGGCTTCTCGCTGAGGGTCAACGCCACGGAAATGGGATTGTACACCGTCGTGGGGTCGTTCTTCGCAAAGCGGAAACCGTTGTACCACCGCTTCATCTCGGCCCGGTAGTCCTCGTACGTCTTTCCCATGATCTTCGCGTGTTCGCGGAGGTGCTCCTCGAAGTTCGCCGTCAGCTCTTCCTCCGTGTAGCCGAACATCGTGGCGTACTCTTTGTCCTGCGTCACGTCCACGAGGTTGCTCAACGCCGAGAACACAGAAAGCCGCGTGAACTTCGAGATGCCGGTCATGAAGAGGAAGCGGATGCAGCCCGTGCGGTCCTTCATCTGCGCATAGAGCGAGGACATCCGCGCGCGAATCGCCTCGGCCTTGGGGATGTCGTCGAGG
>JAFRNO010000743.1 GCA_017430155.1 Kiritimatiellia bacterium
GGAGGTCACGGCCTGGTGCAGCAGCCACAAGGGCGTGCGCCTTGAGATCGCCTGCGAGGTGCGCGTGAACGGCGAACTGCTCGTGGACGGCTTCACGCGCCACTGCTTCGTCTCCACGACCACTTTCCGCCCCATCCCCCCTCCGGAGAAATTCATCGCCATCCTCGATACACCAACCAATAAGGAGCAAGAAAATGACAAGTGAAGAACGTCAGGAATACGGCGTGAAGTTGAAGCGCGAGATGAACTGCTGCCAGGCGGTCGTGCGGGCATTCGCCGACACGGTGCCGCTGGACGAGGCGTCGCTCATGAGCCTTGCCGCGGGCTTCGGCGCGGGCATGGGCACGATGGACGGCACGTGCGGCGCGCTCGTCGGCGCGATCCTGGTTGTCGGGCTCCGCACGCAGGGCACCGGCACGATGGCCCTGTCGCGGAAGATGTTTCCGCGTTTCAAGGAACTCTGCGGCGCGACGATCTGCCGCGACCTCAAGGGCGTCGACACGGGCAAGGTCATTTGCAGCTGCGAGGACTGCGTGCGCAACGCCGTCCGAACGGTCGAAGAGGCCTGTGCGTGACGCAGCCTCCCCGAAACCTCCGCGAGGCCTTCCGCGACATGACGCCCGACGAGATGCGCGCGGCGTCGCGCGAGGTCGAGCTGGAGGAATGGCGCGCGGACAACCGCTTCTGCGGACGGTGCGGCGCTGCGATGAAGCCGCATGACGATCCGCGCGAACGCGCGTTCGTGTGCCCGGCGTGCGGCTATGCGTCCTATCCGAAGATCGCCCCGGCCGTCATCACGCTCGTGACGAAAGGGGAGAAGGTCCTGCTTCAGCGGAACACGCACTACAAGGGCGTCGTGTGGTCGCTCGTCGCCGGGTTCGTCGATCCAGGCGAGAGCCTGGAGGAGGCCGTCCGGCGCGAGATCCGCGAGGAGGCGTCGATCGAGGTGAAGGACATCCGCTACTTCGGTTCGCAGACGTGGCCGTTCCCGTCGAACATCATGATCGGCTTCCGCGCCGAACATGCCGCGGGCGAGCTGCGTCCGGACGGCGAAGAGGTCGTGGAGTCAGGCTGGTTCGACCGCGGCCATTTGCCCGAGATTCCGCGTCCCGGCTCGATCGCCCGCAGGATGCTCGACGCCTGGGTCGCGGAGGGGAACGCATGACCGGCGGCGCTTTTACAAGCAAAAGGAGGACAACATGGCAACGACGAAACGAACGAAGGTGAACGTTGAGTTCCAGCTCGTGCGGGCGGAACTGAAGGGCGTGCCCGAGAAGGCGCTCCTCAAGAGCCACAACATCAGGCAGGTGGACCTGATCTGGCCGCGTGCGACGATCGCGAAGAAATCCGGCGCCCGGGAGATGGTGTTCCGCAGGGGCGTCTGCGACTTCACGGCGGAGGAATGGACGAAGCGCGTCGTGTTCCGCGAGGAGGTGGACGACCACTGCGGACTCGCCGTCTCGATCACGGAGCCGGTGAGCGTGCAGAAGGTGCGCCGTTTCCTGCGCCTCACGGCGAAGTACGCGCTCAAGATGGGCGCGGACTTCATGGAGAAGGCGATGGTGGGCTACGCCGACATCGCCTCGTCGCCCATCGACGCGCTCGCGGCCATGATCGGTGAGAAGGACGTGCCCAAGGTGATCGCGAAGGGTGTCCTCGACGTCACCGAGCTTCCGGCAGAGGGCGAGGAGCGGATCGTGACGGTGCCGCTCGCGCGTCCGCTCACGGGCAAGGTCATCGGCTCGCTCACGCTCAGCCTGCGGGCATGAATCCTGCGAAAACAGGTCTGACCTGTTTTCGCACATCACGACAATGAACCTGTGCCTCTTTTTCGAGGGAACGGGACAGGGCGTCGCGGGGAAGGTCACGAACGTGACGCGCCTGCATGACCTCTGCGCCGAGGACGCGCGTCAGAGGCTCCATCTGGAGCCGGGACCCGGCACGCGTTTTGGCTCGTATGTGCGCGGAAAGATTGCCGGCTCCGACTGGCAGGCGATCTTCCGCGACGCGCGGCGCTGGTTCGAGGGAAACTACGCCTCCCTGCCGCCAGACGGCATCGGCACACGCGTCTTTCTGTTCGGCTTCTCGCGCGGGGCGCTCATCGCGCGCCATTTCGCCGGGTGGCTGGACAAACTCGGCATCGCGGTCGCCTACCTCGGCGTGTGGGACACGGTGGACTCGACGATCGGACTGGACGTGCCGGAAGTCTGTCCGCCCAACGTGGCGCACGCGCGCCATGCGGTGGCGCGCGATGAGACGCGGCGCTTCTTCCAGTACGTGCCGCTGAAGTCCGGCGGGAAGAATGACGTGACGGAAATCCTCTTTCCCGGAAGCCACAGCGACGTGGGCGGACTGTATGAGGACAACCATCTTATGGCGGACCTCGCGCTTGCGTGGATCGTGACAGGCGCGAAGAAGGTGGGGCTGCGCATCAAAAAGGGCGAGCACGTCGTCCAGCGGCTCGATGCGACCGCCGTCGTTCTCCACGACTCGCACGCGCTGGCGTCGAATCTCTGGGGCGCGTTTGCGCGCATTCGGCGCGACCTCAAGGGGCTGCGCCTCCATCGCCTCTGCCGGGGAATCTCCATGAAAGGGCAATAAATGCATCTCCACTCGTCGACACGAACAGTCTTTGCATCTTTTGTGCTTTTTGCGGCGACATACGCGGAAGAGGTTTCGCCGTTTGGCGGCGGCGGATTGGCCTTTCGCGACCTAGATGTTTCCTTCACGCTGCGAATCGTCTATTCGGGCTGGAAGGGTCAGGCTCGGCCCACGGCGGGGAAAGATGCCGATTCTTTCACGCTTGATCTCTCGGACGGCCCGGGCGGTTCCGTGAACGGCCGGCTTGAGTCTCGTCTTGACGGGGACGGCGCCGTTGCGGCGCATTGGGCGTTCACGCCGTCCACGAACATCTGGGTGGAGGAGTGCGGCCTGCTGGCGTGCCTGCCTGTCTACC
>JAFRNO010000744.1 GCA_017430155.1 Kiritimatiellia bacterium
CCTACGACGGCGTTTTCATCACGGCGAGCGAATACGCGTCCCTCGGGACCGAGGCGAAGTCGGCGCTTGAGACGTACCGCACGCTCGGCGGCGCGGTTTTTGTGACAAAGGGCAACGACGGTTTCGCGGACGTCCGGGAGGCCGCAGCTGCGCTCAGGCCGATTGACGACGCCTGCGCGGTCCTCTCCGGCGACATTCGAATGGATCATGGTTCAGACAATGCGCTGCTTGGAGACCTGAAGGGAATCCCGATAGAGGCGAAGGCGACCATCCCCGTGAAGACGCTTTTCCTGGTATTGGCGCTCTTTGCCTGCGTAATCGTCCCTGCCGCAGTGCTGCGCAGCGTCAGGCGCAACACGCGAATCAGGCTCTTGGCCATCCTCCCCGGCGCGGCCGCGGTATTCGCCCTCGTGGTGGCGGTTTCCGTGTATGCCTTCTTCGGCACGACGCCGACGGCGCGCCTCCAGTCGGTGACGGTTCTCGACCAGACGGCGAAAAAGGCGGTTACGCTTGGGCAGTTCGGCGTGTTCTCGCCGGTTCCGCTGGACGGGCACATCGCATTCCCGCCTGACGTGTCCTTCGCGAGAAGGCACGTGCGAGCCGATGACAGTGACGACTCGGCGACGGTGGATTCGGCGGACGGGCAACGGCTCGCGGATGGCTGGGTGAAACCGCTGGTGTCCGCGTTCTTCGACTTCTCGCGCGCATGCGAAAGACCGGAGCGCCTCGACTTCCGCGTGTCTCCCCACGGGGACGTCTCGGTGGTGAACCTCCTCGGCGCGAAGGTCAAGTCGGGGCACGCCAACGTGGGAGGCGTGCTGTGGGCGTTCCACGACGTCGAACCCGGCGCGACGGCGAAGGCTGAGAAACTCGGTAGGGCGGGCGCCCCGCGCCCGCCGATCCCATCACCCGTGAACAAGTACCCGTTCCACGACGAGGGGACGGCCTACGGGCGCAACTGGGAGGGGAACTTGGCGTTCGCGGCGGACGCGCGGCAGAAGATGGCGCCGGGCGCGTACGTGGTGGAAGTCGAGGGGTCGCCGTTCTTCCCGAATCCGCTCCAGCGCAAGAAGTCGAGCCTGTCTGCCGCAGGCCTTGTGTTCGGGAAGTTCGAGGAGGTGGCCGAATGAAGGTTGAAGTGACCAACCTCATGAAGACGTTCGACAGGGGTTTCCGCGCGGTGGACGGACTGTCGTTCTCGTTCGCGTCCGGGGAGGTGATCGGCTTCGTCGGACCCAACGGCGCGGGCAAGACCACCACCATGCGCATCATGGCCACGCTCGACACGCCGGATTCCGGCGACATCACGCTGGACGGTGTCTCCGTGCTGGACCACCCCGAACGGGCGCACCGCCTTGTCGGTTTCATGCCCGACGACCTCCCCAGCCGGAGCGACACGACCGTTGACGAGTACCTCGACTTCTTCGCGCGCGCGTACGGCCTCAGGGGCGCGGCGATACGCAAGGCGGTGGAGGGCGTGGAGGAGTTCACCGGGCTCGCCGAATTCCGCGACCGCACGCTCAACGCCCTCTCCAAGGGAATGAAGCAGCGCGTCTCGCTCGCCCGCGCCCTCGTGCACGACCCGGCAGTGCTCATCATGGACGAGCCGGCGAACGGACTCGACCCGCGCGCCCGCATCGAGCTGCGCGAGCTCGTGAAGGCGCTGGGAGAAAACGGGAAGGCGATCTTGGTTTCCTCGCACATCCTCTCCGAACTGGAGGAGATGTGCACCTCTTCCGTGATCATCGAAAGGGGCAGGCGCCTCAACGCCGAAGCGGCGGTCAGCGCGGAAACGTGGATCAAGCTGCGCTTCCTGCCAGGCGTCAACGAAAAGGCGCTGCCCGTCCTCCTTGAAACGCCCGGCGTCGTCGCGGCGGAGAGCAGCGGAAACGGATGGCGCGTGAAGACCGCCTCCGGCGACGAGGCGGCGGCTGCGCTTGCCGGAAACCTTTTCGCAAGGAAGCTCGTGCCCATCCTCTTCGAGCCCGAGGTCGGGAAGCTCGAGGACATCTTCATGCACGTGACGAAAGGACGCCTCGCATGAAACTTCAATTGAGCATCAACCCCGTCACCCTCAAGGAACTGCGCCAGCTTGTGCGCTCCCGCCTCATCCTCTGGGGCATAGTGGCGCTCCCAATCGTGCTTCTCGTGGCGACGGCGCTCGTGCTTTCGGCGGAGATGCACGGCCTGTCGCCCATGGAGGCGACTTACGGAAAGGGACTCGGAACGGGTCCCCTTATCGCGGTGACGGCGGTCACGGGCATCGTCACGTGCGGACTGATACCGCTCTTCACGTCCATAAGGACCGCGATCGAGACGAGCAAGGCAAGCCTCGGGCTGGAGTTCACCACCGCCCTCACTTCCGCGCAGATCGCCACCGGCAAGATTGCGGCGGCGGCGATCATATCCGCGATCGCGGTGGCGCTCGCGATGCCGTTCTTCGTGCTTTCGTACCTGATGCGCGGAGTTGAGCTTGCCTCAACCTTCTTGATCCCGCTCGAACTGCTTGTCGCCAGCGTGGTGATGTCCTCGCTCGGACTGCTCCCCGCCTGCTCGCGGCGTTCGATTGCGATGAAGATCATTCTGCTCATGGCGTTGTACGCGGTCCTGTCCATATTCACGACGAGCCTGAGCGCCTTCTTCAGCATCCGGGGCGCGCTTGCCGGCGGGACGTCGTCCTCATGGCCGATTGCCGGCATGTTCTTCGCGTTTGCCGTTCCGGCGTTCATGGTCGCCTACGGCCGCGCGCAGGCGGCGGCCGAGCTCGCCCCGCCGCATACCGACTTCGCGCGGACTCTCCGCATCACGCAGGCCGTGCTGTTCGCAGTGGGCTTTCCCCTGATATTCGCGGGCAAGGACCCGTGCGTCCTGTGGAGCACCCTGTGGACGCTGGTTGCCGGAATGATCGCCCTCGGCGCGGCGGCGCGTCCGCTGCCCGTCACGCGCGGCGCGGCGCTCCATGCGCCGCGTCCGTGGCTTCTCCGCGTCCTCGCCTTCCCGTTTGCCACGGGCAGCATGCCGTCGATGTTTTTCGCGTCTCTGCTCGCCATGGCGTCGTCCTCCATGCTCGTGCTGAGTACCGGCGGCACGATTGATTTCGACGATGCAAGGTTCGCCATCGTCCTTACATGCGAATGCGGCTCCCTCGTCGTGGCCGCGGGATCGATCGCGCGGATGATCGTCGGCGCCCACCCGCGCCTCGCGACATCCGTGGGCAAGGCCGCCGCGGCGTACATTTTCATGATCAACGGACTCCAGTTCCTGACGGCGCTTGACGTGCTGGAGCGGACTGCGTTGAGGCCGTTCCCGTGCTGCATAGAAGGGGTCCGCCGAGTTCCCAACGGACACCTTGTGATCGCAATCGTGATGGTCATCGCCGCGATTTGCCTTGCGATGGCGGCGGCCAGAGAGGACTTCAAGAGATTCCGCAAGCCATGACGGAAGCAGGGCAACAGGGACTTGCCGACGGGCGCGCACTGCGCTTCCTGATCCCCCGGCGCGCGCTGCGCGGCGGGCCGGGGAGCGTCGCCGCGCCGCGCGCCGGCGAGTCGCTGGAGTTCCAGGACTACCGCGACTACGCTCCCGGCGACGACCTTCGCAACCTCGACTGGAACGTTCTCGCCCGCTCAGACCGCGAGGTCGTGAAGGTCCGCCGCGAAGAGGTGGCGCCCGTGATCGAGATGTTCCGCGACATGTCCGCCTCGATGGACGTGCCGCCTGCGAAGCGCGAAACCTCGGACTATCTCTTCGGACTCGTCACCGCCGCCGCCACGGGATGCCGCGTCGTCGAACGCGAGGAGCCGCGCACGCCGCGTTCAGTCCGCATCGTAATCTCAGACCTGATGACCGACCTCGACCCCGAACGCGAACTCGTCCGCCTCTCGCATCTCGCCGCGTCCGTGATCGTGGTACGCGTCCTTTCCCGGTCGGAAACATCGCCGACGACAGGCGGCTCGGGCGAACTCGTGGACAGCGAGACCGGCGAAACGCGCGAACTAGCCCTCAACGACGAGACCGTTTCCGCGTATCTCAAGGCGCTCGAAGCGCACACCGCCCGCTGGCGCGCCGCCGCCCGCCGCTTCAACGCCGCGTTCATAGACGTTGTCGCAGAGTCGCCCCGCGCCGACGTGGTGCGCGAACTCGCCGCCGCCGGAATCGTGGAGGGGCGCAGATGATCTTCGCAACGCCTCTCGCCGCTGCAGGATTCGCCACCGCCGCCGCGCTGGTGGCGGTGTACTGCTTCCGCCGTCGCAGCCCGCCGAGGTCGGTGGGATCGCTGCTCCTTTGGCCCAAGCCGTCCGAGTCGCTCTCCGCCGCGCGTCGGCGCGACCGCCTCCGCACGCCGCCGCGTTTCTGGCTTGAACTCTTCGCGCTCGTGGCGCTCGTGTGCGCCGCGCTCACGCCGCTCACGTGGCGCAGCTCGTCCGGATCGCTCGCCGTGGTTCTCGACACGTCGCCGTCGATGTCCGCAGGCGGCGCGGACAAAAAGGCCGCCGAATTCCTGGAACGCGAGAAGACGCGCGGGGCGAAGGACGCCATCCGCGTGCGCACGGCGAAGGACGCGCGCGCCCTTGAGCGCGAAATCGCCTCTGCGCGCGCGATACAGCTTCCCGGCGACGAGATCCTCGTGCTCACCGACCGTCCGCCGGAAGGCGAATTGCCCGCCGCCGGAATCAGGTGGGAGGCGTTCGGCGTTCCTTCGCCCAACTGCGCCATCACGGCAGTCCGAAGACGCCGCCGCGACCCCGAGCACGATTCCGTGTTCATCGAAGTGCGCCGTTTCGGAGAGGGGCGGGATTCGTGCATTCTTGAGATCGAGGGCGTGGGAGAATCGACTTTGAGGTTCGACGCGGAAGGGCGCGCGCTATTCTCTGGAACTATCGCGGCAAATCTGCCTTCGGTCAAGGCGTCCATCCCGCACGACGCCCTTGACGCCGACAACGAGGCGCACCTCGCGCCGCCCGACGTCCCGTCCGTCTCGGTCGCGCTCGACTTTGCGGACGAAGAGCTGTCGTCTCTCGTGAAGCGCGCGCTCGACGCCACGGGATTCGTGCGCGAATACACGGCGCCCGGCGAGGCGGCGGATTTAGTTGTTGCGGATCGCGGCTCGCCGGGACGGCTCGCCCCACCGGCGTATCGCCTTGTATTTCTGACTTCTGGCACCAACTACGTGCGGGGACCGGTGTGGGCGGAACCGGGCGAACGGATTCTTGAGGGGGTGTCGCTCGACGGCATGGCGTACGCGCTTGCCGACGCCGAACCGGAAGGCGTGGCCGTGGCCACCGTCGCCCGGCGTCCGCTCGTCGCCGTCGGCACGAATGTTTGCACGGTCGCATTCTCCAACCCGCGTCTTGCGTTCTTCCGCTCGCCAGCCTTCCCCGCGCTCGTGCAGAACGTCGCGGCGGCGGCATCGGAGGCGGCGCGTGGCGGTGCGAAGAAGCTTCAGGAAGAAGTGTCGGCGGGTATCCTCGACGCAGATGAATCGGACCTCACGCGCTGCGGCACCGGCAGCTTCGGCGCGCCCGCCGCGCCGCCTGAGAACGCCCTGCGCACGAGTTCCGCCGCCTGGATTCCCGCCCTTGCGGCGATCGCCGCGCTCTTGCTTCACTTCTATCTCTACAGGAAGAAGGCTGCGCTCGTGGCGGCGGTGTTGGCGGTGCTGGCGATGGCGCGTCCCGTCTTCCCCGTGAAGGAACGGTGCGGGACGCTGGTCGTGGCGGTCGACAGATCGCTTTCGATGGGCGACGCCGCGCTGAAGGAGCAGGAGAAGATCATCCGTTCGCTTGCGTCGAAGCGTCCGGCAGCCGCCGATCTCGCGGTCGTCTCGTTCGGACGCGGCGCCGCCGTGGAGCAGGCGCCGTCCAAAGAGGGTTTCGGAGGATTCATCCAGACGATCGGCCGCGACGGTTCCGACCTTCCGGGCGCGCTTGCCAAGGCGGAGGCGCTGGCGCAGCCGGGCTCGCCCGCGCGCGTTCTCGTCATTTCCGACGGCCTCACCGACAACGACGGAGAGGCCGCGTGCGCGTTGCCGGTGGACACCGTGCTCCAGACGCGTCCCTTTGCGCACGACCTCGCCGTCTCGCGCATCGACGCGTCTCCTTCCGTTGCGCCGGGGGGATTCGTTTGCGCGACGGCGTGGATCTCCGCGCCCGAGACGTCCACCAACAGCTACGTCCTCGCATGCGGCACGAACGTGGTGGCGCGCGGGGCGACGGTGTTCCGCGAAGGGCTCACGCCATTGGTCTTCCGCGACCGCGCCGAGAAGCCCGGCATCAGGCGCTACACGCTCGCCGTCTCGCCGTCGGAAGAGGATCCGTGTCCGGAGAACAACCGGGCGACGTTCATCGTGGAGACGCGCGGCGGGCGTCCGCTCCTCTGGCTTTATGACGGCGTCGGATCCCCGGCCGTGTCGGTTGCGCGCGCCGCGGGCGTGAACGTGGAGGAGCGAAACGCTGCCGACTTCGAATGCAGCGTGGAGGCGCTTGCGGGGTACGGCGGCGCGGTCCTCGAAAACGTCCCCGCGAAGCATTTCCAGCCCGCCGCGACGAGGTCGCTGGCGGCGTTCGTCTGGGAACTCGGAAGGGGGCTCGCGCTCACCGGGGGCGACCAGGCGTTCGGTCCGGGCGGATGGTACCGCACGGCCGTGGAGGACATCCTGCCCGTGTCGCTCGAACTGCGGCAGGAGCATCGCAAGCAGACGGTGGCGATGGCGATCGTGATGGACCGTTCGGGGTCGATGGCGTGTGAGGCCGGCCGCGGCGGACGCACGAAGATGGACATGGCGAACCTCGGCGCCGCGGGCGCCATCGACATGCTGGGGCCGATGGACCGGGTGTCGGTGATCGCGGTAGACTCCGCTCCGCACATGGTGTTGCCGCTCCAGTACGCGTCGGACGCAAAGGCGAAACGGGGCCGCGTGCTGTCCATCCGCTCCGAGGGCGGCGGCATATTCGTGAAGGAAGGCCTCATGGCCGGCATACGCGAACTCGCGAATGCGGACGCGTCTTCAAAGCACATCATCCTCTTCGCGGACGCCGCCGACGCGGAGGAAGCGGGCGATTACGAGAAGTATTTGTCCAAGGCGCTCGCAACCGGGATAACCGTGAGCGTGATCGCGCTGGGCACGGAACGCGACTGCGACGCCAAGCTGCTCAGGCTCATCGCCGAAGCCGGCCACGGCGAATGCTATTTCGAGGACGACGCCGCGGAGATCCCGCGCATCTTCCAGCAGGACACCTATCTCGTCTGCAAGGCGACGATGGAGACGAACCCCGCGCCCGTCAAGGTCGTTTCGGCGCTCAGGCAGGTGTCGGACGCCGCAGTCCCGGCCGGCCTCGTCGTGGGCGGCTACAACGTCACGTACCGCAGAGAGGGGAGCGACGTGGCCATGTTCGCGCTTCCGCCGAACGACGACCCCGCGCCGCTGCTTGCGTTCAGGCAAGCGGGGCTTGGACGCACGCTCGCGTTCACGGGAGAACTGTCGGGACGGTATTCCGCGCCGCTCATGACATCCGAATACGGCGCGGAACTCACGGCGGCGATCGCGCGCTGGACGCTCGGGGAAGAGGGCGCGTCGGCGTCGGGCTTCTATTTCGAGCGCAGGGCGGTGTCGGGGGGAATGCGCGTCACTGCCGTGGCGGAAAGCGACAATCCGCTCGCCGCGCTCTCGAACGCGGGGTTGCCGCTTGTCACGATCATCCAGCGCGACGGGTCCGGGCCCGAAAAGGTGCGGGGCACGCTCACGTGGGACGACGCCGAGACGCTTTCCGCGTTCGTTCCGCTCTCTGGCGGCGAGACGGCGTTCCCCCTTGTGATGCTGCCATCTGGGAAGCCCTTTGCGCTGCCGCCGATCTGTCTGCCGTATCCAGGGGAATACAGACGCGCGCCGGATCCCCGCGCCGGCCAGCGCAACCTCGCGCGGCTGTCCGAAGCGACGGGCGGACGCTCGCTCACTACGGCGGATACGGCGTGGGACGCGCTTCCGCCGTTCCGGCACACGGTGCAGCTCGCACCGGCCATATACATCGTCGCCGCGCTCATCCTGCTCGCATCAGTCGCCGCGGCGCGTCTTGGTTGGAAGCCCGTAATGGCCAAGCGGCCGTCGTTTCCGATGAAGCCGGAGAAACCTGGAACTCCGGGCAATCCGGAAAGACCGAAGACTCCGGACAAACCGGTTAGTCCGGAACCTCCGGAAAACGCCACGGCCGCAGCGATCGCAGCCGTCCGCCGCCGCACCCGTCGATAGCTGCTTCACGTGCGGGCGGCCGCGGCGATCTTCGCAAGCAG